>JAPUKZ010000194.1 GCA_027295405.1 Gammaproteobacteria bacterium | reverse complement strand
CCAGAGGAATGGCCGCAGATCGCCGGGCTCGCCTACCTGCAGGGAGGCGAATTCCAGCGTACCCCAGCCCGCGTTCGCTGCCAGGACCTGGATCTCTACCCCTCACCCCTGGAGGTGCTGGAACTGAGCGACGCGCAGGGGCAGCCCCTGTACAAGTCCATTGCCTACGAGACCAGCCGTGGCTGTCCTTTCCGCTGCGCCTTTTGCGAGTGGGGCACTGGCGCCATAGGCAGCAAAATGTACCAGTGGTCCATGCCACGCATTCGCAGCGACTGGCAGAAGATTGTCAATGCCGGCATTGAGAACCTGTGGCTGGCGGATTCAAATTTCGGTGCGCTCAAGCAAGATCGGGAAAAAGCGGAGGCGATTGTTGAGCTCAAGCAACGCACCGGTTTACCCCTGTCTTTCGCCACTTCCTGGTCCAAGAAACACAGTCGGCAAGTGCAGGAAATTGTTTTGCTGCTGCATCGGCACGGGCTGCTAACCCATTATCAGCTGGCCTTGCAAACCCTGACGCCAGAGGCACTGCGCCTCAGCAACCGGCAAAACATGAGTTCGAACCAGTACGAACCCATTGCCAAGTACATGTCGGAGCAGGGAGTACCCATTGCCGCTGAGTTGATCTGGGGGCTGCCCGGAGACAACCTGCCCAGTTTCGAGAGCAACCTGGACAAGCTGTTGGCAACCTTCCCCAACATCAATATCTTCGGCTACACCCTGCTGCCGGGCACAGAATTCTATGAGAAACGCGAACTCTACCAGATAGAAGCCATACCGGTGGCGGGCTACGGCAAAGCCAAAGGCGAGTATGTGGTGGGCTGCCACAGTTTCGATCGCCACCAGGGAGAAGAGGGTTACTTTCTCATTACCGCACACATACTGTTGATTCACGGACACATCATGCCGTTGACGACCCGCTGGCTGGCGTTGCGCGGCGACGTGCCGGTCTCTCCCCTGTTGCGCGCCATACTCCGGGCCCTGCTCGAGACGTTCGCAGCTCAGCTTGAGAACTTCGACGCCGCCGACCGCATGCAAGTATACGAAAGCCGCAACCAGTTATACCTGACAGCACTGGCTGAGCCGGAGCGCTGTTTCCAAAGCATAGGCGCAGTGCTGGAGAACTGGCTGGAACGGCACGCAGCCGGGGCCGCACTGGGCCGGGATGCGCGCCGGTTGCTGGCACTGGATGCGAAGCTGTGTCCACGCACCGGGTCGGAAACGACCGAATCTGCACTGTTTGATTTTGATGCCAGCAGCGCCTGCGAGCACCTGGCGGCCATGGAAATTCCCGCTGCCAGCTGCTTTGAGGCAGGCCCGCAGCGGCTGCAGATTCACCACCCGGGGGGAGTGGGCGAGATGTTGCTGGACGCTGACGGCGGCAGCTGGCTGCGCGGGAAAATCCTGGAACCCGCGGCAGCGGAAGTGGAACTGGTGGCGATTGCCTGAGTTATTGCCGCGCCAGGATGTCTTGCAGCCGGGCCCGCGCATCCAGATACAGATCCGCAGCTACGTCCCCCACCGTATCCGCGCCTGACTGAAGCCGGGACAATTGGTGGCTCATGTTATCTGCCCAGCGTAATCTTGAATCCAGCTGGTCTGCGATGAGGTGAATAATGGCGCCTGCATAGGGCGCGTTCGGGCGCGCTGCAAGCTGCTGCGATTCAGCCAATTCGGCATCCACCGCGGCCCGGGCTTCCGCCGCGTCACGAAAGACCTCAACCCGAACCTGCTGCAGATAGACCAGTGCCACATCAACCGTCACCGATTCGGCAAAAGCCAGCCTCACCAGCAATTCATATTCAAACCGGAATTCCGACGCCCGCTCTTCATTCAACCAATTGAGCAGTGCCTCGCGGCCGCTCTCGGTGATACTGTAGACGGTACGCTTGCGGGCGCCGTTGCTCTCCTCACGCGAGACCGCGTAACCGCGTTTTTGTAACAACTTGGGCTCGCTATAGAGATGGCTTTCCGCCCTCGGCCAAACCGCGCGCAGAATCGAGTGGCGCATGAAACGGGTGAGCTCATAGGCCGACCACGGCTTGCGCTGCAACAAGCCAAGCAGGGCAAAAGACGTCGTGGTCAGCTTGGGAAGTTGCCGGGTACTCACGGGTGAGAGATGCCTGTATTAAAGAAATATCCTGCAAATTACAGTATAGAATCTCGTGAACACTCGCAAGCTTTTAGAACGGGTACGCGTGCGGCCTCGCGCCCCGCACCTGTTTCGCACAGATTCAGCGGTGACTTAGCCTGGAATCAGGATTATCCTGTAGCTCCAACCAGCAGGGAGATTCCCGCCATGCCTGAGGTAAAGCGCGTTGTTCGTCCAGTAGAGGTTGACTATCTGTGTGATGCCTGCGGCAAGGGTATGCTGGAACATATCAGTGATATGGATCCGGAGACCGGTGCTATCGAACACCAATGCATGATTTGCGAACACAAGCAAACGTTCAACTGGAAGCGCTACCCACGGATTGAACATATCGGCGAAGACGAGGAGTTCCAGGAAGTCTCTGAATAGTGTCCGGATAACCGGGCTCAACACCGTTTTGACCGGGCTATGTCGCGCAATTGCTGCAGCGACCCTGGCGCCACCACCCCAAACTCGGTGATCAAGGCAGTCACCAGTCTCGCCGGGGTCACATCAAAGGCCGGGTTGAAGGCTCGCGTAGCCTCAGCGCCCAGCCGCACACTGGCTTCCCTGCCCTCCTGGTCACGCCCGGGCATGTGCAGCACTTCGGATTCTGCGCGCTCCTCAATGGGAATTCCGGCACCGTCGGCACATTCCCAGTCTATCGTTGAAGTGGGCAGCGCCACATAGAATGGCACCTGGTTATCCTGCGCTGCCAGGGCCTTCAAATAGGTACCGACCTTATTACAGACATCGCCATTGGCAACCGTGCGATCGCTGCCCACCAGACAACAATCCACACGCCCGGCCTGCAGCAGATGACCTGCCGCACTGTCGGTAATTACCGTGTGGGCTATGCCCGCATCCGCCAACTCCCAGCAGGTCAGGCTCAAGCCCTGGTTGCGAGGCCGGGTTTCACTGACCCAGACATGGATCTCCAGCCCGGCGGCACTGGCCTGATAGATCGGCGCCAGCGCTGTTCCCCACTGCAACGCTGCCAGCCAACCGGCGTTGCAGTGGGTCAATACCTGCAGGGTAGCGCCTTTGCGCGTCTCTGCCAGCTGCTGCAACAGGGGCAAACCATGTGCACCAATTGCCTCGCAGGTGGCCACATCCTCCGCTTCCAGAGCCCGCGCTTCGCGCAGCGCCACTGCGGCTCGCATTTCCAGGGGAGCCTCGGCAATGGCGGCCTGTACGCGCTCCAGTGCCCAACGCAGGTTGATCGCAGTGGGCCGTGTCGCCAGCAATTTTTGTCGCGCTTTTTGTTCACTCTCAGGACTGGGATCAGCTCGCAAGCAGCTTGCCAGGGCGTGGGCGGCGGTAATCCCGATCAGCGGCGCACCGCGAACCTGCATGGTGTCTATCGCCCGACAGTAATCATCCAGCTGTCGCAGTTCCACCAGCACCAGGTCATGGGGCAACCGGGTCTGATCAATGATTTCCACACAGTGTCGCTCTGGCAGAAATCGCAAACTGCGCCGCGAGGGCCTATTCGCCGACCAATTTGCCACGGGTTTCCGCCTGCCAGCTGAACACATTCAGCTCGATGAAAATAAACGCAAACAGCCACAGGAAGGCGTCCCAGAAATCCAGGAAATCGCCGGCAAACCCCCAGTAGATCGCGGCGAACAGCAGCGTCGAATACAGGCCGGCTTTCATCATCTTGCTCACCGCGAGTGCCTGTCCCTGCAACTGCCCACGCAGCTGCAAGCGCACGTCCGTTTCCAGTACCAGCACCACCAGAATCCAGGCCGCGGCGTTGATCACATCCGTCCATGCCAGCATTCGAGCAGCATGCAACACCCCCGGTTGCATGACGATGTTAAAACCGGCGAGACGCCACAGCTGTCGGCCAAGGGCATCGCAGTTGCGCGGTTCCAGTGGGATGTATTCATCCAAATCCACCATCACCGACCAACCACCGCCGGCGCGTGCGCAGGGGTCACCTGAAAGTACCTGTACGTGGTAAAGGGTCTGCAACTCCACCAGATAGCCATAAAAAGCATAGGCAATGAAGAAATAACAAATGGCGCGCACCCCGTGCAGGAACAACTTCAGCTTGCCGCGGATTTGTGCGTCGGGAATGACCGAGGTTTCCAGCTCGAACAGCAGCAGCAGGATGACCCAGGCGCTGGTATCGACGGTGGCCGAAAACATCTGGATCAGGTCGGTCAACGCAAAATCCTCTACAAAGGTATGCTCCGCCGCCAGTAACTCTTCCTGTAGAAACATGAAAACGTTAACGGTGAGCAGGGCGTAGGTGAGGTACTTCAACCCGCTGAACCAGTTGCTGCCCGCAGCGCTCTCTACGGTGTTGCTCATGCCTGATCCGCCTTACACATTGAGTAACAGGTGCTCCCGCTCCCAGGAACTGATGACCCGATTAAACTCTTCAAACTCATCGAGTTTAACCGCTGTATAGGCGCGTAAAAACAGTTCACCGAAAATTTCTCCCAGTTCCGGCCTGGCCTGCAGATGCCGCAAGCCTTCTTCCAGGGATCGGGCCACTTCCACCGACTCCTCATTGGCGGTACCCGCGTGCGGCGCGCTGGCCTCTAACTGCAGCTTCATGCCCAGATAGCCACTGGCCAGACTGGCGGCGATTGCGAGATATGGATTGGCATCCGCTCCGGGGAAGCGGTTCTCAACCCGGGTTGCCGCCGGATTGCCGTGCGGCACGCGGAATGCCGTCGTGCGGTTGTCAAAACCCCAGTTCAGGTTGATGGGCGCTGAAATATCCGGCGCCAGGCGCCGGTAGGAATTTACGTTGGGCGCGTAAAAGCTGAGCAGGTTGGGTGTGTAGGTCTGCAAGCCGGCAATGTACTGGCGAAAGCGGGGATGATGGTCACCGTTTGCATCGACAAACAGATTGGAGCCATCTTCCACGCTGACCAGGCTCTGGTGTATATGCAGGGCACTCCCGGGCTCCTTCTGCATTGGCTTGGCCATGAAAGTGGCGTAAATGCCGTGCTTGTGCGCGGTTTCCCGCACCGTGCGCTTAAAGATAAATACCTGGTCGGCCAGAGCCAGGGCATCGCCATGCAGAAAGTTGATTTCCA
>JAPUKZ010000193.1 GCA_027295405.1 Gammaproteobacteria bacterium | reverse complement strand
CAATGGTCAGCGGTCGCGCCGACGGCACCGGACTGGGGCTGTCGATTAGCCAGTCAATCATCAATCAGCATCAGGGCATCATCGAGTACAACAGCGAACCGGGCTGGACTGTATTCACCCTGTACATACCAGTAGGAACAGAAGATGCAGACACACGCTAGGGTTTGGGTTGTCGACGATGACAAGTCCATCCGCTGGGTACTGGAAAAAGCACTGGGCCAGGCCAACATCGAAACCGAGTGTTTCGACAGCGGCCAGGCGTTGCTGCAGCGCCTGGCCTCGGTACAACCCGACGCCATCATCAGTGACATCCGGATGCCGGGAATGGACGGCCTGACCCTGCTCTCCCACATCAACGACAGTCACCCCGACCTGCCGGTTATCATCACCACCGCTCACTCCGACCTGGACAGCGCCGTAACCTCCTACCAGAAGGGGGCCTTTGAGTATCTGCCCAAGCCCTTTGATATCGACGAGGTGGTCGCAATCACCCAGCGGGCACTGGCACAGGCGCGGGAGCACTCAGACAGGTCGCCAGTGGCGGAAGTGCACGCCCCCACCGAGATCATTGGTGAAGCACCCGCCATGCAGGAAGTGTTTCGCGCAATCGGACGGCTAGCCCACTCCAGCATTACCGTGCTGATCAACGGCGAGTCCGGCACTGGCAAAGAGTTGGTGGCGCACGCATTGCACCGCCACAGCCCGCGTCGAGCCCAGCCCTTCATCGCCCTGAACATGGCGGCAATTCCAAAAGATCTGATGGAATCAGAGTTATTCGGTCACGAGAAAGGCGCTTTCACCGGGGCCACCAGCCTGCGCCGGGGCCGGTTTGAACAGGCCGACGGCGGCAGCCTGTTTCTGGATGAGATCGGTGACATGCCGGCGGAGACGCAGACCCGCCTGCTGCGGGTATTGGCGGATGGTGAATTCTACCGGGTCGGGGGCCATACCCCGGTGAAGGTGGACGTGCGCATCATCACGGCAACCCATCAAAACCTGGAACAGCTGGTCAGCCAACACACTTTCCGGGAGGATCTGTTCCACCGGCTCAACGTGATACGTATTCATATACCGAAGCTCTCAGAGCGGCGCGAGGACATTCCCAGGCTGATGCAGCATTTTTTCCAGAAGGCGGCAGAGGAACTGGAAGTCGAGGCCAAGATTCTGTTGCCGGAAACCCTGGACTTTCTGTGCCAACTGGACTGGCAGGGTAATGTCAGACAGTTGGAGAACACCTGTCGCTGGATCACCGTGATGGCCTCGGGCCGCGAGGTACACCTCAGCGATCTGCCACCGGAGCTGGCACAAACACCGGACAGTGAAGAGGCGGGCGTCAGCAGCTGGCCGGATGAACTCCGCATTTGGGCGAGCGCGCAACTGCTGCAGGGGGAGCAGCAATTACTGGAGCAGGCCCTGCCGGTTTTTGAGCGCACCATGATCGAAGCCGCGCTGCAGCACACCCACGGGCGCAAACGCGATGCGTCCATACTGCTGGGCTGGGGCAGGAATACACTGACCCGCAAGTTAAAAGAACTGGGCATGAGCTGATGCAGTACTAGGTCACCGGGAATGTTCAGACTCGCCCTCTACCAACCGGAGATAGCGCCCAACACCGGCAATATCATCCGCCTGTGTGCCAATACCGGCAGCGAGTTGCATCTGATCAAGCCGCTGGGATTTGAGCTGGATGACAAGCGCCTGCGCCGGGCCGGACTGGATTACGCCGAATGGACCAGCGTTCGCAGCCATGAGAACTGGGAGAGCTTCACCACGGCGCTGGCCGGCAGCCGGATTTTTGCAGCTACCACCCGGGCCAGCCAGGCGTACAGTGCCGTCACCTACCACACGGGTGACGTGTTTCTATTCGGTCCGGAAACCCGCGGCCTGCCGCAATCAATACTCGAGACACTGGGAAGCGAATATTGCGTTCGCATTCCCATGCTGCCCCACAGTCGCAGCCTGAACCTGTCCAATAGTGCTGCGGTCCTCTTGTATGAAGCCTGGCGCCAGCAGGATTTCTCCGGTGCGGGCGAGGCCGGGTGCCTGCTAGTGGGTGGCGGCGTCTGACTCCGCGGGTGGGGGCGCGGGCTCAGCCTGCGCTTGCGCCTGTTCCTGGGCCTTTTTTAGCGCCTGCATAAACAGGGCATCAAAGTTCACCGGCGCCAGCATCAGTGCCGGAAAGGTGGCCTTGGTCACCACGGTGTCAATAGTCTCGCGGGCATAGGCAAACAGCATATTGGGGCAAACCGTCGCCAAAACCCGGCGCATATCGTCACCCTCAAGGCCCTGGATAAGAAAAATGCCTGCCTGATGAACTTCTACCAAAAAGGCGGTTTCATCGTTCAGGATGGCGGTAATGGTGATAGTGAGCACCACTTCAAAGTCGTCGCCGCCAAGGCCGCTGCTTTTAGTATTGAGGTCCACCTTCATCTTCGGTTTCCAATCCTGCTTGAAAACCGCCGGTGTGGTGGGGGACTCAAAGGACAGGTCCTTCAGGTATACCCGCTGCAAAACAAATTGTTTTGGCGGCGCCTGTTCCGATCCTGATAATTCTTCTTCTGCCATAACATTTATCCCGGTTTAACAAGCTTGTGTCAGCGCCGGTTGCAACAGGGTATCCAGCTCACCCCGCTGCTCCAGCAGCCATAATTCATCGAAACCACCCACGTGGGTCTCGCCTACCCAGATTTGCGGCACGGTATACCGCCCACTCTCTGCCATCATTTGCGCCCGCAGTACCGGATCACCGTCCACGGCGATATCATCAAAGGCAACGCCCTTTTGACTCAGCAGGCTGCGCGCCCGCATGCAGTAGGGACAAAAACGGGTACCATACATTTTCACGCCGGTGGCCGTGCTCATGATTTCACCAGCGGCAGCTGCAAATTGGTCCATTCCGTCATGCCCCCGCTCATGCGGTATACCCGGGCGAATCCCTGGGCGTTCAGCTTTTTGCCAACAGCGCCGGAATGCTGCCCCATCTTGCAAACCAGTATCAGCGGCGTATCGCGAAAATTCTCCAGCTCCGTAACCCTGGCATCCAGTTTGGTGGCAGGTATGTTCAGAGCGTCAACAATATGGCCCCGCCCAAAATCGCCGCTGTCTCGCAGATCCAGGAATACACCCTGTTCCCCATTGACCAGGCTGATGGCCTGCTGCGGCGACAGGCTCTGTCCCGACTTGCGTGATTCGTGGTTGAACAACAATCCCACGGCCACAGCCAGTGCCGCGACCAGTATCCACTGCTGCGTGAGGAATTCCAGAAAAAGTGCCATTTACGGGTTTACCAAATCAAGGCCCGACAGCGTCAAGCCGACAAAAAAAGGTCGCCAAGTATACAAGGGAACCCCTGGCTAATTCCACACTACACCAGCGTGACCTGAAGCGCACAACCGGTAGGCGCGGTCTGACGGCCTGAAGTGCAATGGAATTAGTCAGGGGTCTCCAAGGTCTTGCCCTTGCTGAAAATGCAGGCCACCGTGAACTTGGAGACAATTCAGGGTAGAATTTTGCGCTTCTCCCAACCACTGGATACATCCCGGCTGCCTATGACAGACACACAAAAATCTACCCTCATGCTGGTGATCCTCGATGGCTGGGGCTATCGTGAGGACCCCAGGGATAATGCCATCGCCAATGCCAGGACACCGGTCTGGGATCGCTGGTGGAACGAAAGGCCGCACACACTTCTGTCCGGCTCGGGTCTGGATGTGGGCTTGCCGGATGGGCAAATGGGCAACTCTGAAGTCGGCCACATGAGCCTGGGCGCGGGCCGGGTGGTATACCAGAATATAACCCGCATCGACCAGGCCATCGCCGACGGCAGTTTTGCCGAGAACGCGGCCTACACCGGCGCCATAGACAAGGCTATTGCCAATCATAGCGCCGTGCATCTGTTCGGGCTGTTGTCTCCCGGTGGGGTTCACAGCCACGACCGCCACCTGCAGGCAGCCGTTAAACTGGCCCACGAGCGCGGGGCCACGCGGGTGTATGTGCACGCCTTTCTGGATGGCAGGGACACGCCCCCGCGCAGCGCCCTGCCATCTTTAGAGGCCATGGACAGCCTGTTTGCCACTCTGGGCCGCGGCCGCGTGGCGAGTATCGTGGGTCGCTATTACGCCATGGACAGGGACAACCGCTGGGACCGGATCGAACAGGCCTGGCGAATGTTGACTGAAGCGGAGTCGTCTTTTACCGCGGTCAGCAGTCGCGAGGCACTGGAGCAAGCGTACGCCCGCGGCGAGAACGACGAGTTTGTGCTGGCTACCGTTATTACTGACAGCGATGGCTCAGCGGTAACAGTCGCGGACGGCGACGTGGTGCTGTTCATGAATTTCCGCGCCGACCGCGCGCGTCAGCTGACGCGCGCCTTCGTCGATCCCGGGTTCGATGCGTTCCCGCGCGCAGTGGTACCAAAGCTGGGCGACTTTGTCATGACCACGGAATACGCCGCCGACATTCAGGCCAGCTGCGCTTTTCCACCGGTACCCCTGAAGAATGTGCTGCCAGAGTACCTGGCCGCACAGGGCAAGACCCAACTGCGGATCGCCGAAACCGAGAAGTACGCCCACGTGACCTTTTTCTTCAGCGGTGGTCGTGAAGAGCCTTACCCCGGCGAGGACCGGATCCTGGTGCCTTCGCCCGACGTTGCCACCTACGACCTGCAACCGGCCATGAGCGCACCGGAAGTGACCGACAAACTGGTGCAGGCAATCGAATCAAACCAGTACGACCTGATCGTATGCAACTTCGCCAATGGCGACATGGTTGGGCACACCGGTAATTTCGCCGCCGCTGTGGCGGCGGTTGAGGCCCTGGACCAATGCCTGGGCCGGCTGGAACTGGCGCTGGAAAAGGCTGGCGGAGAGGCCCTGATCACGGCCGATCACGGCAACTGCGAACAGATGAGTGATTACCAATCGGGCCAGCACCATACCCAGCACACCACCGAACTGGTACCGCTGGTGTACGTGGGTCAGCGCGCCGTGAGCTTTGCCGGAAAGCCCGGTGTCTTGCCGGATGTCGCCCCCTCCCTGCTCACCCTGATGGGTCTGGAACCGCCACCGGAAATGACCGGCTCCAGCCTGGTGAACATTGGCTAAGTCGCAGATGCGAAACCCCCTGCAGCGCAAGCTCTTCGCCATTACCCTGGGCTGCCTGCTGCTGGCCGCTCCGCTGTCTCGATCCGGGGCCCAGGCGGATGAGGAAACGGAAACCCGGGCCCGACTGGAACAACTGAAGCTTGCTATGACCCGCCTCAGCAGCGAGTTGCAAGACGACAAACGCGAGCGGGGCAGCTTGCGCGCAGCCTTGCGCAAGTCTGAAGTCGCGATCGGCAAACTGCAAACCGATATCCAGAAGACCCGCCAGAAACTTCAGTGGACCAAAAATCAGCTGGCCAAGCTGCACCGGCAGCGCGAGGAACTACTGATCGCCCGCGGCGAGCAACAGGAGCTGATCAGTCGGGAAATTCAAACCGCTTACCAGATGGGCCGCCAGGGCCAGCTCAAGATTCTGCTGAACCAGGAACAGCCGAACACACTGGCCCGCGCCCTGGCCTATTACGATTACTTTTACCAGGCGCGCAGCGCCCACATCGAGCAATATCTCAGCGTGCTGGAGAGGATCAATGTACTGGAACCGGAAATCGCCAGTACCGCCGAGCAATTGCAGACCACCCAGTCGACCCTGGACCGGCAGCGCCAAAAACTGGTTATCGGCAAGCGCCAACGGGAACAGGACCTGGCCAACCTGAATGCCACTATCAAGACCAAGGACGGGCGTTTGCAACAGATGGCCAGCGACCAGCGCGAACTGGAGCGCCTGTTGGAGGTCATAGAAGAGGCGATTGCGGCTTTACAGACACCCGAGGATTACCAGAGTTTTGCCACCCTCAAGGGCCAGATGCCCTGGCCCCTGCGGGGCAAACCAAGGAATCGATACGGCAAAAAACGCGGTGCAGGAACTCTGCGCTGGCAGGGCCTGATGATACCCGCCAAAGAGGGCAGCACGGTCTCCGCCATTCACCACGGCAGAGTGGTATTTGCCGACTGGTTCCGTGGTTCCGGACTGCTGTTGATTATTGATCACGGCGACGGTTATATGAGCCTGTATGCACATAACCAGGCACTGCTGCGCGATGTCGGCGAGTGGGTATCTGCCGGCGCTGAGATCAGCACGGTGGGTAACAGCGGCGGCCAACAGCAGGCGGCTCTGTATTTCGAAATCCGCGACCAGGGCAAACCCACGGATCCCACGCAGTGGCTGGGCCGGGGCTAAGCAGGGGAAGTAGGGTACACTAGCGCTATGGCAACACAGGCACCCGCTATGAAAGCAATGCAACAGCTGCACCCGCTCGCGCTGGCAGCAGGCCTTAGCCTGCTGCTGGCAGGGCCAGCGGCCGCAGCGGCCAGCGAGGAACCGGCGGCACTACCGCTGAATGAATTGCGCACATTTGTCGATGTGTTCAACCAGATTCGCGTGGCCTACGTGGAAGAAATAGACGACAAGACCCTGCTGGAGCACGCAATACGCGGCATGCTCAGGGGCCTGGATCCACACTCTGTCTATCTCAATGCAGACGATTTCGAGGACCTGCAAACCAGCACCAAGGGCGAGTTCAGCGGCCTGGGGCTGGAGGTTGGCATGGAAAATGGGTTCATAAAAATCATATCGCCCATTGACGACACGCCGGCGCAACGAGCGGGTCTGGAAAGCGGTGACATTATCCTCAAACTGGACAATCAGCCGGTGAAAGGCATGTCACTGAACCAGACCATTGAGCTGATGCGCGGCCCCAAGGGCTCCAGTATCAAGTTGACCATTGCCCGGGAGGGCCGCAACCAACCCTTCAGCGTTACCCTTGAGCGGGACATCATCCGGGTGGTCAGCGTGCGCAAGCGTTGGCTGGAGCCTGGCTACGCCTACGTGCGTATTGCCCAATTTCAAAAGGGCACCGGCGAAGATCTGGGCGCGGCGCTCGACACGCTGAGGGAGCAGGATGAACTGAAGGGCATCGTGCTGGACCTGCGCAACAATCCCGGCGGCGTGCTGCGTGCCAGTGTTGATGTGGCCGGCTATTTTCTGAACGGCGGCACCGTGGTTTACACCGAGGGTCGCCTGGATAATTCACAGACCCGCTACAACGCCACACCCACGGACTCCACCGGAGGCACACCGCTGGTGGTGTTGATTAACGGGGGTTCTGCCTCGGCCTCAGAAATCGTCGCCGGCGCGCTGCAGGATCACCGCCGCGCGGTAGTCATGGGCACCAGGAGTTTCGGCAAGGGCTCGGTGCAGACCATCCTGCCACTCACGGAAGAGCGTGCGATCAAACTCACTACCGCCCTGTACTTCACCCCTAACGGCCGCTCCATACAAGCCCAGGGTATTCGCCCGGATATCGAAGTCGAGCGCGCCAGGGTCACCGCCTACGAGAACCTGCCGCATCGCGTTTCCGAAGCGGACCTGAGCGGCCACCTGGATAATGCCAACGGTGAGGACCAGGAGACTGAACCTCGCAGCAGCAAACGCGCCCCCAACGAATTGCTGATTAAAGACAACCAGCTCTACGAGGCACTCACGCTGCTGAAAGGCGTGCACATCCTGGGATTGAACGAATACAGTAGCGATGATGCGCTGTAGTCGCCTGCGCCGCGACCTGCACCGCCACACCCTGTTACTGCTGGCCGCGCTGGCGCTGGGCAGCGCAGTGCAGGCAGATTCTGTGCCCAGATTCAGACCAGCGACCGTGGTACTCATCATCGATGATCTAGGTCATCACCTGGCTCAAGGACTGCGTGCGGTCGAGCTACCTGGCAAAGTGACTCTGGCCATTCTTCCGCACACGCCCGGTGCCCGGCTACTTGCCGAGCGGGCCACCGCCGCAGGCAAGGAAGTCATACTGCATGCGCCCATGAGCAATGTTCACCACAAGCCACTGGGTCCCGGGGGTCTTACCGATGACATGACGGAACAGGATTTTCGGGAAACCCTGTCGCTGTCGCTGCGTTCAACTCCCCACGCGCGCGGTGTCAGCAACCACATGGGCAGCTATCTCACCGGTCAGCGCGAACCCATGGTCTGGTTGATGCAGGAGTTGGGGCAACGCGGGCTCTACTTCGTGGACAGCCGCACCAGTAGCAATACTGTGGCAGCCAGCACCGCCGCTGAATTCCAGATTCCAACCCTGTCACGGCAGGTGTTTCTGGATAACATACCCAGCCCCGACGCCATTGCCAGCCGTTTTGAAGAAGTACTGGAATTGGCCAGCAGAATGGGAATCGGTGTTGCCATTGGCCACCCCTATGATCCCACTCTGGAATACCTGCAAAAAACCCTGCCAACCCTGAGCGCTCGGGGTTATCGCCTGGCCCTGGTTTCCGAGGCTCTGGTTTTCAAGGCAAGGCAACCGGGTGTCAGGCTTGGCGGAATGCCTGCTAACTAAAGCCGCACCTCAATCCCACGCTCGGCCATATAGGCCTTGGCCTCGGGAATAGAATATTCGCCAAAGTGAAAAATGCTGGCAGCCAGCACCGCGTCGGCACCGCCTTGCACAATCCCTTCCACCAGGTGATCGAGATTACCCACACCGCCGGAGGCAATGACGGGGATTGAGACCGCGTCACTGACAGCACGGGTAACACCCAGCTCAAATCCGTTTTTGGTGCCGTCCCGGTCCATGCTGGTGAGCAGGATTTCACCGGCGCCATACTCCGTCATCTTTCGCGCCCAGGCCACCGCATCTATGCCAGTGGGCTTGCGGCCACCATGGGTGAAAATCTCCCAGCGCGGTTCGGGTATCCCGGTTGTACCCTCGATATCGGCAACGCGCTTGGCATCGATGGCCACCACGATGCACTGGGAACCGAAGCGCTCGGCGGATTCCCGCACCAGATCGGGATTTTGAATGGCCGCGGTATTGATGCAGACTTTGTCGGCACCGGCATTCAACAGTTGGCGGATGTCCTCGACCTTGCGAATGCCACCACCCACGGTCAGCGGAATAAACACCTGGACGGCAATTTTCTCCACCGTATGTACGGTGGTATCACGACCCTCGTGGCTAGCCGTAATATCCAGAAAGGTGATCTCATCGGCGCCCTGCTGGTTGTAACGCTGGGCAATTTCAACCGGGTCACCGGCGTCGCGAATATCAACGAAATTCACCCCTTTGACTACACGCCCCGCCTCCACGTCCAGGCAGGGAATGATGCGCTTGGCCAGCCCCATCAGGAGGTCGCCCCCGAATTCCGGATCTGGTCGGACAGCTGTTGTGCTGCGGCCAGGTCAAGCGTGCCCTCGTAGATTGCGCGCCCGGTAATGGCACCGCAAATCCCCTGTGCGGCCTGTTCCGCGAGGGCGCGAATGTCATTGATGTTGGTAATACCGCCGGATGCGATCACCGGTATGGAAGACGCTTGGGCCATGCTGACCGTGGCCTGCAGGTTCACACCCTGCATCATTCCGTCACGAGCGATATCGGTATAGACAATAGCGCTGACCCCATCCCCCTCGAAGCGTTTCGCCAGATCGGTGGCCCGTAGCTCAGAAACCTCGGCCCAGCCATCAGTGGCGACCAGACCGTCCTTCGCATCCAGCCCCACAATCACCTTGCCGGGAAAAGCGCGGCACGCCCGCCCTACAAAGGCTGGCTCTTTCACCGCCTTGGTGCCGATAATCACATAGTTGACACCGGCGCGCAGGTAATGCTCTATGGTTTCCAGATCCCTGATGCCACCGCCGATCTGGATCGGCAGTTGCGGATAGGCGGCAGCGATTGCGGTCACCACCTCAGCATTCACCGGTTCGCCGGCAAAAGCGCCGTTCAGGTCCACCAGGTGCAAGCGCCGGGCACCGGCTGCCACCCAGCGTGCCGCCATGGCCACCGGGTCATCGGAAAACACGGTGGAGTCCTCCATCAAGCCCTGGCGCAGGCGCACACAGGCACCGTCCTTCAAATCGATAGCCGGAATGATCAACATGGCGTTACGCTTCCTCGCCCGACCAGGACACAAAATTTCGCAGCAGCTGCAAGCCGGCGGTGTGGCTCTTTTCCGGGTGAAACTGCACCGCGAACAAATTGTCGCGGGCCAGTGCCGCATCTATCTCCACCCCGTATTCCGTGGCTCCCGCGCGTAGTTCACGCTGCGTGGCATGGACGTAATAACTGTGCACAAAATAAAACCGGGAATCTTGCTCAATGCCATGCCACAAGGGGTGCTCCCGGGTCTGGCGGACCTGATTCCAGCCCATATGCGGCACCTTCAGGCGCTGTCCACTGGCATCCTGCAAGGACTCGCCAAAGAAGCGAACCTCACCGGGCACCCTATTCAGGCACTCAACACCCTGGTTTTCCTCGCTATGACTCAGCAGCGCCTGCATGCCCACACAAATCGCCAGCACCGGCCGCTGCTGCTGCATAATATCGAGCAACATTTCATCGCAACGCAGGCGCCGGATCTCGGCCATGCAGTCGCGCATGGCACCCACGCCGGGGAAAATCACCCGATCGGCGTCCCCGATAATCGCCGGGTCATGCGTGATCACCACGTGGTTCGCACCCACGTGCTCCAGCGCGCTCGCCACGGAATGAAGATTACCCATGCCGTAGTCAATTACGGCAATTACATCGCTACTCATGATCTGGTGCTACAACACGCCCTTGGTAGAGGGGGTAATTCCGGCCATTCTCGGATCAGCGCTCAGTGCCATGCGCAGGGCACGGCCGAAGGCCTTGAACACCGTTTCCGCCTGGTGGTGACTGTTATCACCGCGCAGGTTGTCCACATGCACGGTGACATTGGCGTGGTTGACAAAGCCCTGAAAAAACTCGTGAAACAAGTCCACGTCGAAATCCCCCACCCGACCGCGGGTAAAAGGCACGTGAAATTCCAGCCCGGGGCGGCCGGAAAAATCCACCACTACCCGCGACAGGGCTTCATCCAGGGGGACATAGGCGTGGCCGTACCGAACAATGCCTTTCTTGTCGCCCACCGCTTTGCTCACTGCCTGGCCGAACGTAATACCGATGTCCTCCACCGTGTGGTGAGCGTCGATATGGGTATCGCCGGTGGCCTTGATATTCAGGTCGATCATGCCGTGGCGCGCAATCTGGTCCAGCATATGCTCCAGAAAAGGGATGCCGGTATCAAAATCGGTGGTACCGCTGCCATCCAGATTCACGCTAACCGTGATCTGGGTCTCCAGCGTATCCCGCGTAACTGTTGCCTTGCGTTCTGACATCCATCTCTCCAGGCTCCCCCTGGCGGGGAGAGCGCTGCATTATAAAAGAATCAGGCAGCCAATTCACTCGTGCTTTCCAGTACAATTTACAGCGGCTTGAGCAACAACGTCACTCGATCAATGCTCTCAACATCAGAATTTCAACGGCGGGTACTGGACTGGTTCGACCAGAGCGGGCGCAAGGACCTGCCCTGGCAGTCGGCTATCGACCCCTACCGGGTATGGGTATCGGAGATCATGCTGCAACAGACCCAGGTGCAAACAGTGATTCCGTATTTTCAGCACTTTGTGATGGTACTGCCCACGGTAGCGGACCTGGCTGCCGCGCCCGAAGACCAGGTTCTGCATTTATGGACCGGTCTGGGTTACTACGCCCGCGCCCGGAACCTGCACCGCACGGCCCGCCTGGTCATGGCTGACTTCGATGGCGAATTTCCGGCTGAACTTGAGCAGTTAATCGATCTGCCCGGAATTGGCCGCTCAACCGCCGGCGCCATTCGCAGTATCGCCTTCGGGCAACCCGCCGCGATCCTCGACGGTAACGTCAAACGGGTGCTGGCGCGCTACGCCGCCATCGACGGGTGGCCGGGAAAATCCGCAGTGCTGAAACAACTGTGGGAACTGGCGGAAGCCATGACGCCGCAGCAGCGGGTGGCCGACTACAACCAGGCGATGATGGACCTGGGTGCGACCCTCTGTACCCGCTCAGCACCGAACTGCGAGCCATGCCCCCTGGCTGCTACCTGCAAGGCACAGGCAGAAAATCGGCAGGCAGTCTACCCGGGCCGCAAGCCCCGCAAGGTACTGCCGGTGAAGACCACCGTGATGCTTATGGTCATCAACGGCGAGGGCGATATCTACCTGACCAAACGACCGGCACAGGGCATCTGGGGCAGTTTGTGGAGCTTCCCAGAGGTGCAGGAAAAGAAACAAATCCGGCAGTTCTGTGAGGACACGTTTGCGACACCCATCACAGAAATCAATCTCTGGGACTCGCACCGGCATACCTTCAGCCACTACCACCTGGATATCCAACCGGTACTGGTGCGGCTTACGAGCACCCCACACGGAATTATGGAAGGCGGACAACAGCTCTGGTATAACAGCGCACAGCCCGAGTCAGTCGGCTTCCCCGCTCCCATCAGCCGACTGCTGGAAAAGTTGAAACAGCTGAGGTAACACCATGCCCAGAACCGTTTTTTGCAAAAAATACCAGACCGAGATGGAGGGGCTGGACAAACCGCCCTATCCAGGCCCTAAAGGTCAGGATATCTACGACAACGTCTCCGCCCAGGCCTGGCAGGAGTGGCAGGCGCACCAGACCATGCTGATCAACGAAAAACAGCTGAATATGATGGACGCCGAGTCACGCAAATACCTGCAAGAAGAAATGGGCAAATTCCTGGCCGGGGAGGACTACGACCAGGCTGAGGGCTACGTTCCACCCAGCGAATAGCACTCTTGACTCCGTTTGCGCGAGCGGGTTTAATACGCGCCTCCCGCATTCAGCGGGGTCCGCAGTACACGCCCAGGTAGCTCAGTCGGTAGAGCAGTGGACTGAAAATCCTCGTGTCGGTGGTTCGATTCCGCCCCTGGGCACCA
>JAPUKZ010000192.1 GCA_027295405.1 Gammaproteobacteria bacterium | reverse complement strand
GCTGGCTTCGGGTCGTTTCTGGCAATTGCCGCTCAGCAACTCGGCGAGATCGACCCTGTCGCCGTTTCCCCGGAGAAATTTACGATCATTCTGGAAAACGAGCATGTTCGGGTTATCGAATACGTGCTCGCTCCGGGACAGCGCGATGAGTGGCATACGCATCCGCCCAAAGTATCCTATGTGCTTAAGGCGGGCACTCTCCGAATCACGACAAAAAACGGTACTTCATTCCTGGCTGGTGAGCAGTCCGGCGCTGCATCCTGGATGGGCTCTCTGGGTCCCCACTATGCAGAAAATGTCGGTCAAACCACGGTTCGCGTGCTATTAATCGAGGTAAAGGCCGCCAGAGAGAAGTCCGAGGTAGGTCCAGGCTAACAAATCATTCTGTGCGGACGCCAGCTACGCCGGCTCGTTCCACAGGGGCTCGTTCCACGGGGGCTCGTTCCACGGGGGCTCGTTCCACGGCGGCCGGCGCGAGAAGTTTTCAGTCCACGTGTCGCTTTTTCAGCTGTTGTGCCTTCCACAGTTCCGCGTAAACGCTGTCGTTCTCCAGCAACTCCAGATGCGTGCCCTGTTCCACGATGCGGCCGTGATGAAGTACCGCGATTTTGTCCGCGTCGACTACTGTTGATAAGCGGTGGGCGATCACCAGGCTGGTGTGCTCCTTGGAAATTTCCCGCAAAGCGGTGAGAATGGCTTGTTCCGATTTGCTGTCCAGTGATGAGGTAGCCTCGTCGAAGACCAGTATGGGGGGGCGCTTTAGAATCGTGCGGGCGATCGACACCCGCTGTTTCTCACCGCCGGACAGTTTCAGACCGCGCTCGCCCACCATGGTGTGCTCTCCCTCGGGTAGCTCGGCGATGAAGTCATCGAGGTGGGCGAGTTTGATGGCCTCGAATACCTGCTCATCGCTTGCTTCGGGATCACCGTAACGCACGTTTTCAAAGATACTGTCGTTAAACAGCACCGTATCTTGGGGCACAATGCCGATGGCGTGGCGCAGGCTGTGCAGGCTCACTGTGCTGATGTCCTGGCCGTCGATCAGGATGCTACCCGTGCTGGGGTCGTAAAAGCGAAACAACATTTTCACCAGGGTGGACTTGCCGGAGCCGCTGGCGCCCACCACGGCTACCTTCTGGCCCGGTTCGATGGCGAAGTCCACCTCGTGCAGGATTTCCCGGTCTTCCCGGTAGCCGAAGCTGACCTTGTTGAACAGTATGCCGCCGCGGCTGACCTCCAGTGTTCTGGGTTGTTCCGGTTCTACAACCTTGGCCTTTATCGCCAGTATTTCAAACAGCTTCTCAATGTTAGCCAGTGAGCCCTTGATCTCGCGGAACACGAAGCCCAGGAATCCCAGCGGCATGAACAACTGGATCATGAACTGATTGATCAACACAAAGTCGCCGGCAGTGATCAGACCGCTGTGTACCTGATGGGCGGCCAGGCCGATCATGCTGGTCTGGGAAATGGCAATAATCAGGGCCTGACCGCCGTTAAGGCCGAACAGAGACAGGCGGTTTTTCCGGCGTGCCAGCTCCCACCTCTCCAACTCCAGGTCATAGCGACGGGCTTCGAACTCCTCATTGGTGAAGTACTTTACCGTCTCGAAGTTCATCAGGCTGTCGATGGCGCGGGTATTACTGGCCGAGTCGGCCGCGTTCATCTCGCGCACGAACTGGGTGCGCCATTCGGTAGCGCGGAAAGAGAAGATCCCGTAAACGAGGACAGCGACCAGGGTGATGAGCGCGAATCCGATGCCGTAACCGAGAAACAGAATGCCGATCACCATGGCGATCTCGAACAGGGTGGGGACGATATTGAACACGAAAAAACGCATCAGGAAGCTCACGCCGGTGGTGCCGCGCTCTATATCCCTGGCCAGACCCCCGGTACGGCGATTGAGATGAAAATCCAGGTCCAGGGCGTGAACGTGCCGGAACACCTGCAAGCCGATGCGGCGCATGGCCCGTTCGGTTACCCGACCGAAAATGGTGTCGCGCAGTTCGCCGAAAAACACATTGGAAAAGCGTGCGCCGCCGTAAGCCAGTACCAGGCCAGCCAGGGCCATAGGTGCGATCTGCTGCAGTGCCTGCCCGTCCATGGAATCCACCAGGTATTTGAGCAGGAAGGGAATGGTGAGAATGGCGCCCTTGGCCAGCAGAAGACACAGCAGTGCCACCATGACCCGCCGCCGTGATTCCGCCAGGTAGGGCCAGAGGTGGGAAAGAATATGCCAGTTGCTGCTAGCGCCAGCTTCCAGGTCGAAATTACCGTGACGCACGGGCGCTGGTCAGGCGGAGTTCGCGCGGCGATCGACGCGGCGGAGCACTATCTTCGCGACCGGGCGCATCAACTTGCCGCGCAGACGGTCCACCCAGGTGGTGGGGCGTGTATTACTGGCAGTGCCGAAGCGGCCCAGGTCCAGTTCTGTGCGAATATCTGCGGTCAGGGTCATATTGCGCTCATCAATGGGAATGCCGGCCGCATCGGCGATGCGCACCATGCGCTGGAAGTTGGCAGCCACGCCTGCAGCATCTACCAGTACCTCGTTTCCCGCTGACTGCAAAAGCTCATCCCGGGATTGTTTGAGAGCACCTTCGTCACCGGATGCCACCGCCTCGGCGAACTTCATCAGCTCGCGCGCGAATTCCACGCCGCCCGCAGTGGCTGTCTCGTCGCCATTGATCATCTGCAGATCGACGTCTGTATTGGTGAGATCCGCGCTCATACTGAGCATGGTGGCATGCGAGCTGGTTCAGTAAAAACACTCGTTGATAGCCGATACCCGGCCGGCAACAAGTTCTATTTGCATGCGGTTGAGAGAGCGACCCAGGTCGCCGCTGAAATTCCTCATGTCTTTCATGGAAAGATACTGGGCTCCGCCGACCAGCATCCAGCCGCGTACCGCATCCGGCACCAGGCTCATTGCGCGCAGGACGTTGGCGGTCTGGCCGTTCTTCCACAGGTCGGCTTCAGCGCCGGTGGCGCCATCCGCGGGGAGCATGGCCACGAAGCCGGTGTCGTGCACCGCCTGAGCGGGACGGTAGTGGTCCGGTTTTCCTGCTTCAGGTTGTGGCAGTGGTTCCAGCGCTAGCCCCAGGGCGCGGCTAAATTCATCAATACTGAATACGGTGACCACGATGCCCAGCAATTCGACATACTTGCAGTCGCTGAGTCCCTTTTCAGCAATACCTGAAATCCAGGACTGGGAGATGCGGGCCTGGTCGGTGACGATGCGATGCACGGCATCTGTGGCCACCTCGTCCAGTTCGCCGCGGTTCCTGTGCTCGCCGGGAAAGTTGTAAGGGGACAGGGCCTGCTTGCGTTCTGCGCAATAGTCACAGCGGGTGGCGTTGCGCACCTCTTCGGCGATGGCAACTCTCTCGGCGCCGGTCCACCAATTCCCAGGTTTGGCCAGAACCTGCCAGTACTCCCGGTACGCGGCCTTGAGGTCGGGCCGGATCGGATAGGGAGAATTGTCGTAGCTGAAGGGTCGCATGTATTGTCCGCGGCAAATACTGGCTACACTTAGCTTAACTTCTGCTGAGGCAAAAAACTATGGCTAGAGCAATCCGAATTCACGAGACTGGTGGCCCTGAGGTAATGCAGCTTGAGGACATCGAACTTGAGGCCCCGGGCCCCGGCATGGTCACGGTGCGCAACGAGGCGATCGGCCTGAATTTTATCGACACCTATCACCGCAGTGGTTTGTACCCACTGCCGCTGCCTACGGGAATAGGCCTGGAGGGTGCGGGTGTGGTGGAAGCTGTGGGGGAGGGTGCTGACCTGGCGGTGGGTGATCGGGTGGTTTATTTTGCCGCTGGTTTTGGCGCCTATGCCGAGGCACTAAATTTACCGGCGGCGCGGCTGGTGAAAGTCCCGGATGATGTTGAACTGGAAACTGCAGCAGCGTTGGCCTTGAAGGGCGCCACCACAGAGTACCTGCTACAGCGAACTTACCCCCTGCAAGCCGGTGAAACCTGTCTGTATCACGCGGCGGCGGGCGGAGTGGGACTGATCTTCGGACAGTGGGCTAACAGCATCGGCGCCACCCTCATCGGCACCGTGGGTTCCGACGAAAAGACCGAATTGGCCCGGGCTCACGGCTACCCGCATGTGATCAACTACCGCAGCGAGAATGTGGTGGAGCGGGTGCTGGAAATCACCGGCGGCGCCAAACTCCCGGTGGTATATGACGGTGTCGGCAAGGACACTTTTGAGATATCCCTGGACTGCCTGCGCCCACGGGGCCTGATGGTGAGTTTTGGCAATGCCTCCGGCTCACCACCGCCGTTGGATTTGCAAACACTGACTGCCAAAGGCTCGCTGTTCATTACCCGACCTTCCTTGGTGTCATACACGGCGGATACCGACGAGATGCGCCAGAGCATGGCGGACGTCTTCGCCAAGCTGCAGAGCGGCGCAGTCAAAGTGGAAATCAACCAGCGTTATGCGCTGGCGGATGTGCAACAGGCCCACCGGGATCTGGAAGCCCGCAAAACCACTGGTTCAACTATCCTGATGCCGAAAAAATAGGGGACGGAGCACGGTTTTCAAAATGGGGGCGGCAAAATAGGGGACGGAGTACGGAAAACCGTGCTCCGTCCCCTATTTTTTCGATTGGAATGAGAAATGACTGAAATACACGCTGACTTCCGCAGTGACACCGTTACCCGTCCCGGTCCCGCCATGCGCGAAGCAATGGCCACGGCCGAGGTTGGGGACGATGTCTACGGTGAAGATCCCACGGTCAATCGGCTGGAATCCACCCTGGCCGAGCAAGCGGGTATGGAGGCGGGATTGTTCTGCCCCTCAGGCACCCAGAGCAACTTGCTGGCGTTGTTGGCGCACTGCGAGCGCGGGGATGAATATATCGTTGGTCAGGATGCACACACGTACCAGCTTGAAGGTGGGGGTGCCGCGGTGTTGGGCAGCATCCAGCCGCAGCCGATCGAATTTGAAGCGGATGGGTCGCTAAACCTGGATACCGTGGTCAGCAAAATCAAACCGGACGATTCCCATTTTGCCCGTACCCGCCTGCTGTGCCTGGAGAACACTCGCGGTGGCATGGTGTTACCGTTGGAATACCAGGTAGCAGCACGGCAGCTCACGCGTGAACACGGTTTGGCTTTACACCTGGATGGGGCCCGCGCCTTCAACGCGGCGGTTGCACTGCAGGTACCGCTGGAAGAAATCACCGGCAACTACGATTCTGTTTCCCTGTGCTTGTCGAAAGGCCTGGGGGCTCCGGTGGGCTCAGTGCTGTGCGGCAGCAGGGATTTGATCAAATCAGCGCGGCGCTGGCGCAAGGTAGTCGGTGGTGGCATGCGCCAGGCGGGCATACTGGCGGCGGCCTGCCTGTACGCGCTGGAGCATAATGTCGAGCGCCTGGCTGAAGATCACCAAAATGCGCGCCGCCTGGCGCAGGGCCTGGCGGAAATTCCGGGAATCCACTGTGATCAGGCGGTGGTGCAGACCAATATTGTTTACCTTGATCTCGACAGCAGTGAGCTGGCGGATGGCCTGCGCACCGAACTTGGGCGAGCAGGTTTCCTGATTGGTGACGGGCGCAGTATCCGCCTGGTAACCCACCTGGATATCAGCGGCGCGGCAGTGGAACAGCTGCTGGCTGCGGTGGCAAGACTTCTGACCTGAATCCTCAAAGCTGTCACAAAAGCGATGGGAGGTGGCGCTAGTTGCCAGGTTTACGGAAATGACACTGGCCCACGACCCGGATGCTGATACCTTGCGCGCAGAAATCACCGAGCTGTGGGGGCACGATGGCCTGATATCACTGGGTTTCACCATCAGTGCCAGTCGGGTTTACCCGACTCTGAAGTACGTTCTGGGCAACGGTCAGGCTTGCAGTCACATCCGGATTGAGGAAAAGTCTGTTATTCCGGAGAAGATGAGCGCAGGGGAAATCGCTATATGAATGAGAAGATCCTTACCGGCATTGCCTTAATCCTGGGTGTCCTGTTGCTCGCCAACGGTACTTACCAATTGTTGGCACCGGAATCCTGGTACTGGGCCATACCCGGCGTACCCGACAGGGGACCCTTCAACCAGCACTTTGTGCGCGACATCGGCATTGTCTACGCAATCTGCGGTGGCGGCCTGATATTGGGTGGCCTCAACCCGGAGCAGCGGCTTGCGTTCTGGTGGTCGCCTGCGCTGTGGTTGGGCGGGCATGCGCTGTTTCATATCTGGGAAGTCGTAGTGGGAATCTGCGGGCCTGAATCCCTGCTGGAGGATTTCGCGGGGGTCAGCCTGCCCGCACTGCTGATCATCGCACTG
>JAPUKZ010000191.1 GCA_027295405.1 Gammaproteobacteria bacterium | reverse complement strand
GAATCCGGGGATGGCACCAACAAGATGCTGGACATGCTGCTGGCCAAGAAACGCTCCCCCGATCGCAAACAGTGGCTGGAGAAAAAAGGGAACCTCGCGGAAGTGGTGTGAGGTGCACAGGCGCTGGTACCACTCCGATTCCTTGCGGAAGTGGTGCAGCTAAGCCGGCGACCCCAGGTCGGCCGCCAGCGCCCCACGAAAGAGCCGCAGTCCGGACAGGGAGTAACAAAATATCAGGATCAAGAGCTGGGCACCGATGGGCGAGTAGCGCCCACTGGCGCCGATTATCCGCAGCAGAATGGGCGTGCTGATACCGAATACCACCAGCGTCAGACCCACCATGGGCTGCAGCAGGCCGCGAAAATCCCGCTACGACGCAATCCGCCCTGTTGTCCTTATACCTTCCAGCACCGTAAAGCCGGGCTGCCCGCTGTTAGCGGCTGTCGTAGAGGCGCTGCAATTCGGGACTGTCCGGCACCAGGGGTTTTAGCTTGTCCGCGTAGCGGCGCGCTTCCTGTAGTCGGCCCGCCTCCCGGCAGTAATTCACCAGGGCCAGCAGGATATCCGGGTTTGCCGGTGTCGCACGGTGCAGGGATTTCAATTGCCTGATGGCGGTATCGCTGTCGCCGTAATCGTGCAGGGCAATGGCGTAAACATAGCGATGGCGAATACCGGTGTGTTCCAGTTCCGCCGCCTTCCTGAGGTGCTGCAACGCTGCCTGCTGCTTGCCGTTGCGCGATTCCAGCAAACCGAGGGCATGCCAGGGCGCGCCCTGGTCCGGCGCTGTGGCGACGGCTTGCTCAAGGGCGGCGCGGGCCTGTTGCTCCTGGCCCAGGGTTCGATAGAGGTCCGCCAGATTCAATTGTGCGGGCAACAGCTGTGGGTTCAACTGCAAGGCCTGGAGATAGGCCTGTTCCGCCGCCCCCCACTGTTGTCGGGCAGTGAGAAAAGTTCCTGTTTGTAGTTGCACGCCCGGCATGTCGGCGTTCAGTCGCAGGCTGGCCAGATATTCGGCGAACAGGGCCTGCAGTGCAGCGGCGCCGGTTGGGTCGAGCTGGCTCCGCGGCACCGAAGCCAGTACTCGGGCCAACTCCATGCGCACCGCCTTCGAGGGGTCGCCCAGATGAGTGCCGAGTATCTGCCAGCGCTGCTGGGCCGGCAGGAATTCCAATGCGCGTACCGCGCTCATACGCAACAAGGGGTCGTCGGAACGCAATAACTGCAACCCCGTCTCGTAGGACTCACGGTTATTGAACCCGCCCAGCGCCAGCATAGCGCTGGCGCGCCACATCGCCGCCACATCCGGGTCCTGGGCCAGTTGCTGCAAGCGTGGGACAGCGCGCGTATCGCCCAGTAGCGCCTGGTGCATGGCACGGGCGACATGACTGCCGGTATCTTCAAAGTTGATACCCCAGGCCCGGAGCTTATCCACCGCCCACAGCGCGGATTCGTCCTGGTGACACTGGTTGCAGGCATTGGGGGTATCTATCACTACGCTCAGGTCAGGCCGGGGTACACGCATGCTGTGGTCCCGGCGTGGGTCGACCACCATGTAGGTGGTTTCCGGCATATGGCAATCGGCGCAGA
Source organism: Gammaproteobacteria bacterium (assembly GCA_027295405.1). GTDB lineage: Bacteria > Pseudomonadota > Gammaproteobacteria > Pseudomonadales > Halieaceae > JAPUKZ01. The sequence continues at coordinate 3,612 of JAPUKZ010000191.1, read as the reverse complement.
TCGCGCCTGTCGAGCCCGTCCCGTGATGGTGGTGTTGCGGACTGTCATAGGTAGCGGCTTGATGGCACTGGGCACAGACCCCGTTGTCAGGCGCGCGCAACTGGTTGCTGTGGGGATCGTGGCAATTGCTGCAGACCACCCCCGCCTGGTACATCTTGCTCTGCCGGAAGGAGCCATAGACGTAGACTTCATCATGAACCTGACCATCCGGGTGATAAAGGGGATCTTCCAGCAGGGACAGTCTGTGGCTGTCCAGCAAGTGCTGACCGTAGTGGTACTCACCGAGGGTGCCGCGTCTGGCATGGCAGCGGCCACAGCTCTCTACCTGTTGCGATCCTGCCAGGGCCTGTTGGCGTGCGGCAATACTGTGATTTTCGGAAAACGCCCACTCGCCCCGTTCCGCCAGATCTACCGCCAATCCCGAATCCGGGTGCTCGGCCAGGGTGCCCGCGCGCGCCAGCTGCAAGTGTCTGGCGGCGGGACCGTGACAGGCCTCGCAGCCAACATTCAGCTCAAACCAGGTGGTGCTGTATTCCTGTTTCGCAGGGTCGTATTTCTTTTCCAGCTTGGTGCTGTGGCACTCGGCGCAGCGCGAATTCCAATTCTGGTAGGGGCCGGTCCAGTGCAGTGGATCCCGGGCGTCTATGGCGTCGTCCGGGTACAGGTGAAACCAGCGCTGTCCGCCCTCGCTGGCCGGGCGACTGTCCCAGGCGATGCTCAGGGCTTGCAGGCGTCCCCCGGTCAGTTGCAGCAGGTACTGCTGCAGCGGCTGCAAGCCGAACACGTATTCAACCCGGTACGGGGTCAGGTCCCCGTTGGGGCCATCGGTTTCCAGCCAGAAGTCTTCACCCTTGCGAAAAAATCGGGTAAGCGTGCCATTGTAGCTGAATTTCGCGTCCGCGAAGTTGCCCAATACGGTCTCTTCGCTGGCTTCCTGCATGGCGAGATCGTGATGGGAGTTTTGCCAGGCCTGATACTCTTGCGCATGGCAACTGGCGCACGCCGCACTGCCCACGTAGCCTTCAGCATCCAGTTGCCCGGGTGGTAGTGCCAGCACGGGGGATGTTGCAGACAGGGCCAGGTACAGGCAGAGGGTGATGCGGTAGGGCACGTTTATTACAGCTGCGGGAAAGGGCATCACAGTACAACATCTGTCTCGTAGAACCAATCTCGGTACTAACGCGCGTCGGGAAAGCGCTCGCAAGAGAACTGCAAATGCCCTCGCAATGCGCCGGCCAATCCTGATGTAAGGCTTCCCGGTTTTTGCGGACAGTGTGGGTTTATCCGTGCAGACGTTGCGCCGTCAAATACATGAACTCCAGCCCCAGGGTAGCGGCCGCCAGGGCGGTGATGTCAGCTTGATCATAGGCTGGTGATACCTCTACGATATCCATGCCGACCAGGTCCAGGCCTTGCAGGCCCCGCAGGATTTGCAAGGCCTGGTTGCTGGATAAGCCGCCGGAGACGGGGGTTCCCGTGCCGGGTGCAAAGGCCGGGTCCAGGCAATCTATGTCGAAGGTGACATAGGCGGGTCGGCTGCCAACGACTTCGTGAATCCGTGCACAAACCTCGGCGGCTGGGCGCGCGCACACCCAGTCGGCATCCAGCACCGTAAAGGGGTGCCGGTCTCGCTCGTAACTGGTGCGAATGCCAATTTGCACACAGCGCTGATCATCCAGCAGGCCTTCTTGCCGGGCGTGATGGAACATGGCACCGTGATCGTAAATCCAGCCCTCTTCATCGGTATCGGTATGGGCATCAAAGTGAATCAGTGCCAGCTTGCCGTGGCGCGCCACGTGCGAGCGCAACAGGGGCAATGCCACGTAATGGTCGCCGCCAAAACTGAGCAGGGTTTTGCCAGCATCGATGATGGCGCTGGCCCGCTGCTGGCAGCTCTGCACGAAATCCTCGTGGTTACCCCAGTGGAAGCTCACGTCGCCGCAGTCGACTACCTTGAGCCGGTCCTGCAGGGCAAACTGCCAGGGCCAGCGCATTTCTTCCCAGCGCAGGTTGGCTGAAGCCTGCCTGATCGCCGCGGGGCCGGAGCGGGTGCCGGCCCTGCCGGAGGTAGCCAGATCGTAAGGATGCCCCAGCACAGCCAGGTCCGCGTCAGATTTGCTGATATCCGTACACAGGGGTACGCCCATAAAGCTGAAAACGTTAGAGTACATATCCCCGTTATCGGCCATGTCGATGTCTGCCATGGTACTGTCTCCGATTTGGGACTAAAGGATCCTGCGTGGGTTCTGCAGGAAAGCCTCCAGAACTGCCCAGACCCGCGCGGCTGGAAAATCCAGCTCACGCACCGATTTTGCATCTACCATGGGTCGATTCCTGCCTGCACTGTCAAAAGAGGTGCAGTATAGCCCACGTTGTGGGCCGGTATTTATCTCGCTGGGTTATTGTGTGGTACCACCAGCCCGCAGGCCTCCCACAGTGCCAGCACCGAGGTTTGGTCAGTTTCCTGGAATGATCTGATGTGCAACTGTGCTCCGGGCGATAGACAGTCAAGGTTGGGCAACATATCATGGGGAATGCAATCTTGTCTCGAAGGGCTTTACGGTAAAAAAAGCTGAAGGAGAAAGCATGGGTAGCCTGAAAGAAGGTTTTGCGGCGCTGCAAATGGAATTGGCAGCCTCCCTGCCCGAGGAGGCAAACAAACTGTTAAAGCAGGCCACCCAGCGCCTTGTCGACGGTGCACTGATTAACCTCCTGATCACAGTGGGAGACAAGTTCCCGCAGTTTTCCCTGCCCAATGTCGTTGGCAATGCGATTAACTCGGAAGACTTGCTGGGGCAAGGGCCGCTGGTGGTGAGCTTCTACCGAGGTGGCTGGTGCCCTTACTGCAATCTGGAATTACGTGCCTACCAGGCGGTTCTTGATGATATTCACACACTCGGTGCAGAACTCGTGGCAATCTCGCCGCAACTCCCCGATGAATCAATGACCATGGTGGCGAAGGCCAACCTGACATTCGAGGTGTTGAGCGATACCGGCAACAGCCTGGCGGAACACCTGGGCCTGGTGTTTGAGGTAACGGACAAAGTTGCGGACCTGTACCGCAGCATGGGCTACGACCTGGAACGCATCAACGGCAATGTTCACTGGACCTTGCCAGTACCTGCGACCTTCGTCATTGGTATGGATAACACCGTGGTCCGGGCTTATTCCCACGCGGATCATACCCGGCGCCTGGAGCCGGCTGAGGCGCTGGATTCACTCCGGGGTCTTCGCAACTCGGCGCGCACCCGCTGCTGGTAGGTCTTCAGTTCCCGCTTGATGGTTGGCGCCAGCAGGTACAGGCCAACAATATTCGGCAGGGCGATCAGGAATATCATGGCGTCGGAGAATTCCAGCACTGCGCCCGGTTGTATTGTGCAACCCAGGACCACAAAAACGCAGAACAGGGCCTTGAACACCAGTTCCTTGTTGCGCCCCTCCCCCAGCAGGTAGGTCCAGCCTTTGAGGCCGTAGTAGGACCAGGAAATCAGGGTGGAAAAGGCAAACAACAGGGCAATCACCGACAGGGGCAGGGTTGACCAGGACAGGGTGCTGGCAAAGGCGCGAGCGGTTAGCTCCACCCCCTCAACTCCGGCACCGGGGCATTCTACA
>JAPUKZ010000190.1 GCA_027295405.1 Gammaproteobacteria bacterium | reverse complement strand
CCGGCAACCGCGGGGACAAATACCCCAAGATACCCGACGAAGACAATGGCGACAGCCGCAACCCCGGACCAGACTGATATCCAGTAGCCCCAACCCACCAGGAATCCCGGCAAATTACCGAAGGCAGTACGGGTGTACGCGTAAGGCCCCCCAGACTGGGTATGCGCTTTGCGAGACCCTGCGAACGTGCTATACAGAATGAGAGGGAAAATAACAGGAATCGAACATGCAGCTGCTGGTCGGGTTTGTTCTGGTGGTACTGACGCTGCCCGCCTACGGCAGGTTGTTGGACCCCGATTCTCCCGCAAATACACTGCTGGACCAACTGACCCCACTACTGCATGCCCACGCCATCGACGTGGCCCGCAATCTTAACGCCGCCGCCAGCAAGCCAAGAAAAAAACCCCGCAGTCCGCGCCTGGGCATGCTGGCGGATATCCCAGCGGGTTCGCTGGTAGGCTCCACGGAATTGGAACACTGGGAGAAAAGCTACCGAGACCAACAGATCGGCGCAATTGTTGCGCTTCCGGCACGGCTGACCAGCGGCAGTGAGGAGGGCTTCGCTGAAGATTGGCTCAAGGTCGGGCTCGCCCAGCGGACTTTTATCACCTATGCTGTGACGGATCGGGCGTCGGCACAAATCCTGGTGCAGCAACTGCACCAGCTGGACTTCGCGGTACGACTCTACCCCGCTGCAAACACGCCGGCCAATAGCGAGGGGGCGCCACGCTTTTATGCCACAGCAGGCCAGCGCCTGGTGCTTGACAGCAGGCAGGCGCGCGAACTCGAGAGCGGCGCGCTGGAGATCGAACTGCTGGGCAAGAAGCTGTACCGCCGCAGCAACTCCGTGTTCCCCGCCAACGGCAGATCGTCACGCTACTACCACAAGGGAGAGCCGGATCGTTTCCGCAAAGCGGATCTGGGCGATAACCAGGTCGCCGCCACCATCCCGGAAATCATCGTCTCAGGAGGTATTGCTCTGGGTGAACGGGCGAATTTCCAGAAGCGACCGGTAGCACTGGCGTTCCAACCCAACCACAGCTTTCAGTTGCAGCTTGATACGGGCGAAGTGTGGCAATTTCCGGCCCAGGACCCGCTTATGTTGAAGGCTTGCTTTGATTTTGCCGTGCGCAGCCTCAACATCGAATCCGATGCCATTATCGATATTGACGAGCGCCACAGAATCAGAATCTCGGAGGCGTTTCGCAATACTAATATCGGCTATGAATTGATCGGCATAGATGAGCAGCCATTTCACTATGTTGACAATCTCAGTGCGATCAAGAGTGTGATAATTGATATCTCTGTCGGCATCTCCGCCACAGACACGCAGGCAGTTTTCGCGACTGAGTACGAAATCCGTTTTATCAACCCGGATCGGCACAAGTTGGCCGAAACCCGGGTAGCGCTGGTGTACGAGTACGATTCCGCTACCGATACCGCCAGCTTCCGGGACAGCTGGGGCCCCAGGGCCTTCAGGGTCAACAATGTAGACTATGCCGCCCTTGGGGCTGCCACTCGCAAGGTCGCCAGTGTCGCGGGCTGGGCGGCCCTGTTCCGGGCGGTGGAAGGCAGCAGCATAGACTTCAGCCGCGGCCGTTACGAATTCCTCAAAATAGATAATACCGGTCCACCCACACCCCGTTCGAGCTACGGAGGCTGATCAATGGCAGTGCACAGGAACCTCGCAACCCAGTTAATACTGCCAATCGCGGTTTCCGTAACCAGCGCAACGATGAACACAACGACCAGCGCGCAGGAATCGATGAAGCAAGCGTTGCATATGTGTCTGGGTAACGATACCCAGGCGGTCATACAAGGCTGTACCTGGATGCTGGATTCCGGCCAGGAAATCAGTCAGTTCTCACGCGCCACCGCCCACCTGCGGCGCGGGGTCGCCCACGATATGGCCAAAAACCACGCCCAGGCTGTCGAGGATTACAGCGCCGTGCTTGATATTGCCCCGGAAGCAGGTCGCATCTATCGCTATCGCGGCGTTGCTTACAGCAGCATGCAGAAACACACAGCCGCCATCCGCGATTTCAACAAAGCATTGAAACTGAATCCCGATGACGCCGAAGCCTGGTTCAACCGCGGTTTCAGCTACGGTCGCAAGGAGGACTACAAGCGCTCAATTAGCGACTACGACCAGGCCATTCAGCTCAACCCCGAATTCGTCAAAGCCCTGAATAATCGCGGCCACAGCCAGGCCATGCTGAAAAATTGCGAAGCTGCCGTTGCTGACTTCAGCGCCGCCATTGAGCTTGATCCCGAGCACGCGCTGGCCTACGCCAATCGGGCGGACTGTTACTACCAACTGGGTGATGGCAAGGCCGCAGTGGCCGATCACAACAGAAGTCTGGAGCTGGCCCCGGACAATGCTGATCTTTACAACGCCAGCTGTTGGACCAAGGGTTTGCTGGGGGATGGAGCGGCAGCGCTGGCGGATTGCAATGAAGCGCTGCGGCTGGCTCCCGAGGTGCCACAGTTCTACGACAGCCGGGCGCTGGCCTACTTTCTGCTGGGCGACCTGGAGCGCGCACTGGCGGACGAGAACCGGTCGATGTCAGAACCAGACTGGGAGAATTACATTCTCCGCGCCGCCATCCACCACCGCCTGGATGACAGCAAGAGTGCGCGCGAGGACTACCGCTCTGCCCGCCACGCGAGCGAGGATAAAACTGAATTGAAAGCACGCATGGATCTGTTGGGGATCAGCCCCGAAGATTTCTAGCCCACTAAACGGTTGGGTTCATTTCCCGCTTCCACTACACTAGTAAAGAAACCAAGTAGCTTGACCACCTGCATAGGCGTTACTCCTCCTGGTGTTCTCTGGCATACTCCCCCAAAAGGCGATACACGAAATGCAAATCGAAGCTGTAAAAGTGCGCAGGCTCTATCTACAAGTCGCCGAGCAGCTAAGCAATTTCATTGGCGAGGGTACACTGGAGCCGGGGCAGAGACTGCCATCGGAACGCGATCTCGCCAGCCAGTTCTGTGTCAGTCGCCCCACGGTTCGCGAAGCGATGATCGCGCTGGAGATTGCGGGGCTGGTGGAGATACGCTCGGGCTCCGGGGTTTACGTTCATGCCGGGGCAGGCAGCTCACTGTCGACTGGCCTGGCGGAAGAGGTACCCGGGCCGCTGGAAATTCTGGAAGCACGGCATGCGATAGAAGGGGAAACCGCGGCTCTGGCCGCCGCGCGCATCGACCAGGATACACTGGCAGCGCTGCGCCGGGAGCTGAATGTGATCGCCGACCCCAGTGCGTCTACGGAAAAGAAAGAAGCGGCAGATCAGCAGTTTCACCAACTGATCGCCGAGGCCAGTGGCAACAGCGCCTTGCACTCGACCATCATCTGGCTGTGGGATTTGCGCAACCGTACGCAGATATCCCGGTCCTTTCACCAGCGCTTGCGCCGGCAAGGCTCTACCCCGGTAGTGCGTGACCACACCGCCATCCTTGAGGCTCTGGAACAGGGCGATGCAAAAGCCGCTCGCAGGCAGATGCACCGGCACCTGCAACGCGTACTGGACCTCATACTGGCTGACTGAAGGAATAGCATGCGAGCAAACCTCCCGCTTATAATCGCCACGGTAATCAGCAGCGCCGCGCTCGCCGCTGAGCAGCGCCTGGAAGATGTGCTGGTTACGGCAACCCATCTCCCCCGGGCAGGCTCAGACCTGCCGCTGAACTGGGCCAGCATCGGCAGCGAAGATCTGCTGGCGGTGGAACATATTCATATCAACGAGAGCTTCCAACGCATCCCCGGGGGCTGGATATCCCGCGGCAACGGCCAGGAGAGCCTGACCGCACTGCGCTCGCCAGTGTTGACCGGTGCGGGCAGCTGTGGCGCGTTTTTCGTTGCCGCCGACGGCTTATCAGTGCGCGCGCCCGGATTTTGCAATGTGAACCAGTTATTCGACGCCAACACCGAACAGGCTCAGCGCATCGAGGTAATCAAGGGCCCGGGTACCGCATTGTATGGCTCCGGCGCCATGCACGGCATCATCAATATTCTCAGCCACCGCCCGGGTGAGCAGTTGGAACACACAGTAGCCCTGGAAGCCGGCCCCCACGATTACTACCGTGGCAAGTACCTGTACAGCAATATCCACGGTGCACACGGGGTGGTTGTGGCCCTGAATGTGGCCGATGACGGGGGCTACAAGCATGATTCCGGCTTCGAACAGCAAAAAGTGACGCTCAGGCACGATTACCAGGCTGGGCGTTTTTCCACCAGCACCATCTTCTCGGGCGCCAACCTGGACCAGCAAACGGCCGGTTTTATCCAGGGTTACAAGGCCTACAAAGATGAGGATCGCAAAAAGGAAAATCCCAACCCCGGGGCCTACCGGGAGGCTCAATCCTACCGCCTGCAATCCACTCTGAGCCTGGAACTGGACGAGCAGAACAGTCTCGCCTTCACCCCCTACTGGCGCAACAACGATATGGAGTTTCTGCAACACTTTCTGCCCTGGCAGCCAGTGGAGGAGAATGGCCACGAAAGTCTGGGTTTGAGCAGCAAGTGGTACGCCACCCGGGGGGCGCTGGATGTGATTTCCGGAATCGACTTGGAGTACACCGATGGCTGGGTGACCGAGATCCAGGATCAACCTTTCAGCCCCAACCAACCGGCGGGCGTACACTATGACTACCAGGTGGACGCCAGCCTGGCGGCACTGTGGTCACAGTGGGAGTGGGACCTTAACCGCGCCTGGCATTTGTCAGCAGGTGCACGCTACGAGTACAGCAGCTATGACTACAGCAATAAAGCCGGGGATGGGCCAGCCTGTGAGCCCCAGGCAACTGCCTGCCGCTTCTACCGCCCTGCCGACCGGGAAGACGATTTCAAAAACTGGTCACTGAACCTGGGCGCACTGTATGCCCTGGGAGACTCACACAGTCTCTATACCCGGCTTGCCCGCGGCTTTCGAGCACCCCAGACAACCGAGTTGTACCGCTTGCAATCCGGCCAACGCAGCGCCGATCTGGACGCGGAGGAACTGAATTCTGTGGAACTCGGCCTGCGGGGCGAAACCGGCAAGTTCCACTATGAGTTGGGTCTTTACTACACCGAAAAAGACGACGTTATTTTTCAGGACAGCAACCGTCACAACGTTAGCGGCGCCAGCACTTTGCACTACGGCGTGGATTTCTCCCTGCGCTGGGACCTGCCGGCAGATTTTGACCTGGCTGTGGACGGTACCTTCGCCCGACACCAGTACGATAGTGATATTTCCCTGCTGGGTTCCAGCGGCGACATCAAGGGCAATGACATCGATACCGCACCGCGTCGCTTTGGCAGCCTGCGTTTGGGTTGGGACCTGCATGCAAATCACCGTGCCGAACTGGAGTGGGTGCACATGGATTCCTACTACCTGGAACCCGACAACAACCACGAATACGACGGGCACAACCTGCTGAACCTGCGCCTGGTCAGCCAGCTGACCTCACGCCTGCAGCTGGGCCTGCGTGGGTCCAACCTCACCGATGAGGATTACGCGGAACGGGCAGATTTTGGTTTCGGAAATTACCGCTACTTTGTCGGTGAACCACGTTCGCTGTACGTTCAGCTAAAGTACTCCCTGGCACCTTGAGTCCCGGGGCTTGCTAGTGTACGGCGCTGTACACTAACCCATGGGGCTGATCCCGATGGCTTCACGTACGGCCGCCAGTAACCGGGAAGCCGACTCCCTGGCCCGATCCGCGCCCTTACGCAATTCGGTTTCGATAAACGCCGGGTCGGCCATCAACTCGTTGTAACGATTACGGGCGGGGCCGATTTCCGCGTTGACAAGCTCAAATAGCTGCTTCTTGGCTTCACCCCAGCCAATGCCCTCACTGAAGCGCTGGCGCATGTCCGCAGTCTCATCAGGCGTGGCAAATGCTTTCCAGATCTGGAACACGGTGGAATCCTCCGGATCCTTGGGCTCTCCCGGTTCCAACAAATTGGTTTTGATCTTGTTGATGGCTTTTTGCAAGCGTTTTTCTGATTCGAACAAGGGTATGGCGTTGTCGTAACTCTTGCTCATCTTGCGTCCGTCCAAGCCCAGAAGCACAGCCACATGATCGCCGACGACGGCGCGCGGCAAGGTAAAAACCTCACCGAAGTGGTGATTGAAGCGCTGAGCGATGTCACGCACCATTTCCACGTGCTGGATCTGGTCCTTGCCTACCGGGATATCGTGGGCCTTGAACATGAGTATGTCCGCAGCCATCAGCACCGGGTAGCTGAACAAACCCATGGTAATGCCGAAATCCGGATCCTCCCCGGAATCCTCGTTGGCCTGTACCGCGGCTTTGTAAGCGTGGGCGCGGTTCATCAAGCCCTTGGCCGTATTGCAGGTCAGCACCCAGGTCAGCTCCAGTATCTCCGGAATGTCGCTCTGGCGATAAAACACAGAATTTTCCGTATCCAGCCCCAGCGCCAGCCAGGTCGCGGCAATTTCCCGGCTGGACTGACGAACCTGCTCGGGGTCAGTGGCCTTGATGATGGCGTGATAATCGGCCAGGAAAAAATAGGATTCGATGCTGTCGTCGCGACTGGCCTCGACGGCCGGGCGAATAGCGCCGACGTAGTTTCCCAGATGCGGTGTGCCGGTGGTGGTAATACCGGTGAGTACCCGTTGTTTCGCCATGTCTGTATCCGAACCTGCGCGCCTAAAAGGCGACCATGATACTGAGTTGAATCCGTGCTGGCTATGTCATCGCAAGCAGTGTCACCGCGCTGAGCACACGGCGGTACTCATCGAGTAGGACGTCGCTGCTGAAGCGCGATACATCTGCCAGCGGCAGGGATTGACCAGAGGCTCTCTTTTCCGCCAGCGCCAAAATCATCGCCACGGCTCCAGCCGCCTCCCGCTGCGGGTCTGCTGCGTCCCCGGGATAGAGGAAGGCCTCATCCAGCCATTCCGGGTAGACCAGGCGGGCGGGTGCCAGGGGGGAGCAACCCGCGCCACAGGCCTGCATCAAGGCCAGCCCCTGGAAATCGTGCAAAGCGGTCGACAGGGCCACCTCGCATTGACCCAGCAAGTTCAGGTATTCCCCGTGATCGCGTATAAAACCCCAACTACCCAGCGCTTGGGCATCTGCGAGCAGTGAGCGCAGTTCGGCAAAGGCAGGCGGTTGTTCACGAAACTGCTGCCCGACCACGTGCAAGACAAACTCCAGCCGGGATCGCAGCAGACCTCTGACAATCTCCAAAAGCCGTTCCGGTCCCTTGTCATATTCCCAGCGATGATTCCAGAGCAGCTGAAGTGTCAGGCCTTTGGATGGCGTACTT
>JAPUKZ010000019.1 GCA_027295405.1 Gammaproteobacteria bacterium | reverse complement strand
TTCTGATGGGCTACCATTGCACCTATGAATGCAGATTCTAGCGATATTTGCCAGCAACTGGAATGCTGGTTTGAAAATCCGGCCGGCCAGTACCTGCTGCGACGAGAGCGCGAGCTGGTGGCGAAACTGCTGGAGCAGGTGTTTGGTTACCACTTGTTGCAGCTCGGCATCACCCGCCAGCACGGCCTGGCCCTGGACAGCGCGCTCAACCACAAGATTTACGCCGCCGCCACGCCAGCCGCGGATATTGGCCTGGTAACCCAGGCAGACAGCCTGCCCTTTGCCAACGACAGTATAGATGTGGCGGTGCTGCACCACAGCATTGATTTCGCCGAAAACCCCCATCAATTACTGCGCGAAGTGCAACGGGTAGTGGCGGCGCAGGGCCACATTATTATCCTCGGATTCAATCCCTGGTCTGTGTTTGGGCTGGGAGCCACCTTACGCGGCCTGTACCCCGGTAGCTTCTGGGGGCAGGCAGCGCCCATGAGTGTGCGGCGCTTGCGCGACTGGCTGCATTTGCTGGGCTCGGAGGTCAGGGCGGTGGGGTACACCTTCGCGACACCGCCGGTAGGTCAGGGACGGGCTTATCGCTGGCTGGCGCGCTGTGACAGTTTCGTCACGCGCCACAACTGGCCACTGGGCGGCGCCTACGTCCTGCACGCACAAAAGCAGGTGGTACCGCTGACCCCCACACGCCTGCGCTGGGAGAGTAGTGTAGGTAACCGGCTGATGGGCCTGGGTGTGGCCAAGCCAGTGCCCAGTCCCCGCGGAGTTGAGGTCGCCGCATGAAATCTGTGGAAATATTTACCGATGGTGCCTGCCGTGGCAACCCCGGACGCGGCGGCTGGGGCGCCCTGTTGCGCTTCAATGGCCGCGAAAAAGAGTTGTACGGCGGTGAGCGGGAAACCACCAACAACCGCATGGAACTCAGCGCAGCGATCGAAGGGCTGAAGGCCCTCAAACAACCCTGCCAGGTGGCCCTGACCACGGACTCCCAGTACGTCCGCAAGGGCATCACCGAGTGGATTGAGGGGTGGAAGCGCAAGGGCTGGAAAACAGCGAGTAAAAAACCGGTGAAGAATATAGATTTATGGCAGGCACTGGATGAGCAGGCCCAACGTCACCAGATTGAGTGGCACTGGGTCAAGGGACACAGCGGCCATCGCGAGAATGAGATCGCCGACCAACTGGCCAACCGCGGAATAGACGAATTATGAGGCAGATTGTACTGGATACGGAAACCACCGGGCTGGAGACCAGCCAGGGGCACCGCATCATCGAAATTGGCTGCGTGGAGCTGGTCAATCGCCGGCTGACCGGGCAGCACTACCACCAGTACATCAATCCGCGGCGGGAGATTGACCAGGGCGCAATAGAGGTGCACGGCATCACCAACGAATTTCTCGCGGATAAACCGGAGTTTGAGCAGGTGGCGAGCGAGTTCCTGGAATTTGTCGACGGGGCCGAGTTGGTGATACACAACGCCCCTTTTGATATCGGCTTTCTCAACTATGAGCTGAGCCAACTGGGCGAGCAATTTGGCAAGATAGAATCGCGCTGCGCGGTAGTCGATACGCTCAAACTGGCGCGCAACAAGCACCCCGGCCAGCGCAACAACCTGGATGCCTTGTGTCAGCGCTACCGGGTGGACAATTCCCAGCGGGATTTGCACGGCGCCTTGCTGGACGCGGAAATACTGGCGGATGTCTACCTGGCCATGACCGGTGGCCAGACCACCTTCCAGCTGGGCGCTGGTGATGTGGACAGCAGCGGAGTGTCTGCCAGCATGGGAATCCGCAGGCTCGGGGCAGATCGGCCGGCGCTACCGGTCATACTCGCCAGCAACGAGGAACTGGAATCACACCAGCGCAACCTGGACAGTATCGCCAGGGCCAGCGACGGCCGGGTAGTCTGGCGGCAACTGGAGTCAGAGTAAGAAACTCACTGCTGTCAGGCCGGTTCCGCCAAGCACGAAGGTATAGGGCAGGGCCATCCACACCATGCGCCCGTAAGACAGGCGAATCAGCGGCGCCAGCGCCGAGGTGAGCAGGAACAGGAACGCCGCCTGGCCATTGGGCGTGGCGACACTCGGCAGATTGGTACCGGTGTTAATGGCCACCGCCAGATTATCAAATTCGGCACGGGTTATTTCACCCGCCTCAAGCGCCTCCACCACCTCGCCAATATAAACCGTCGCTACAAACACATTATCACTGATCATCGACAACACGCCGTTGGCAACGAAAAAGGCTGAGGTCCGGACATCGCCGTCCATGGCCAGAACGTAGTTGAATACCGGGCGGAACAGGTGCTGCTCCTCGATGACTGCCACAATCGCGAAAAACACCGTCAGCAGTGCAGTGAACGGCAGGGCCTCTTCAAAGGCGTGCCCGATCTGGTGCTCTTCAATAATGCCATTGAACGCGGTCAGTAATACGATCACCATCAAGCCAATGAGTCCCACCGCGGCCCAGTGGTTAGCCAGACCCACCACCAGTATCACCGCCACCAATCCCTGTACCACCAACCGGGCTGTTTGCCGACTGGTGCGACGTGCTTCCTCGTGCTCCTGGTATTCTTCCAGCACCTCTCGCACCGGTTGCGGTAACTCGGTGCCATACCCAAACTTGCCGGTCACCTCCAGTAACCAACAGGTCAACAGGCCCGCCGCCAGCGTCGGCATGGTGACCGGAGCCATGATGATGAAAAATGTCATGAAGTCCCAGCCTGCCTTGTTCGCGATCAGCAGGTTCTGTGGTTCTCCCACCAGGGTGCAGACTCCGCCCAGCGCCGTACCCACTGCGCCGTGCATGATCAGGCCGCGCAGAAAACCGCGGAAAGTGTCGAGATCTTCCCGGTGAAACTCGATGACGTGAGTATCGTGAGAATGGTCGTGATGAGAGTCATGCGTGACCTGTTTGCCCGACGCCACCTTGTGAAATACCGAGTAGAAGCCTACGCCAACGCTGATCAACACCGCAGTTACCGTGAGTGCGTCAAGAAAAGTCGACAACAAAGCGGCCAGCGCACAAAACAGCAGCGACAACAATTTCTTGGAGCGCACTTTCAACAGGATTCCGGTGAATAAGAACAGCAGCAGGTCCTTCATGAAGTAGATACCTGCGACCATGAACATGAGCAGCAATATCACGGGGAAATTGTTGATCGTCTCTCTGTATACTGCCTCAGGCGAGGCCAGCTGCAGGATAACCGCCTCCAGTGCCAGTAGCCCGCCGGGTTGCAGGGGGTAGCACTTCAGGGCCAGGGCCAGGGTAAAAATAAACTCGAGGATCAGCACCCAGCCCATCACGAAGGGACCGGTGATCAAAAGAATAAGGGGATTGAGCAGCAGAAAGGCGACAATCGCCTGCTTGTACCATTTGGGAGCGGTGCCAAGAAAGTTTCTGGCCAGCGCGTAACTGAAGGACCTATCCATAGTTTGTTATTGCCCTGCCTTTATTGTTATTGCCCTGCCTTCATTTCAGCTGCGCATTCTACGCGATTGTGTCGAATCTGCGTAGATAGTGTACTGTTTTGTTGCTGGGTATGCTTGGAGTACTATAGCCTGCTCGTTCAACTGTAGTGGTAGAACTATGTTCGAACCCGACCACCGGGAGCCGGATAACGTCGATGAAGCTCATTATCTCGTTTTCCATGGCACCAACCTGGTGACCAATATGCGCGCCACCGTGCCCTGTTTGCTGCCGCGCCAGGAAGTGCGCTTCCTGGCGCCGGAACCGGTGCGGCAGCAATTTCTCGGCTACTGGCAGGGCAAGCCCTGTTTTGCCCGGGAGTTGGACCACAGCACGGGTCTGGGCAATGGCCAATACCAGAGTGGAAACCTGTACCAGATTCTGGGGCGGGTCAGCGATGAACTGTTTGCACTGGCCGGGCGAGCCCAGCAATTACTGGCCTGGGAGCGGGACAATCGATTCTGCGGTCGCTGCGGCGAGGCCATGACCACACACGCGCAGGAGCGGGCCATGACCTGCGAACCCTGCGGCAGCATGATTTACCCGCGTATTTCCCCCTGTGTTATCGTGCTGGTGACCCGCGGGGAAGAGATGTTGCTGGCGCGCAATGCCAATTTCCCGATTGAGATGTACAGTACCCTGGCCGGTTTTATCGAAGCAGGGGAGACCGTGGAAGAGTGCCTGGTGCGCGAGGTGAAGGAAGAAGTGGGCATGGATGTGAACAATATCCGCTACTTCAAATCCCAGTCCTGGCCGTTTCCGAACCAGCTGATGCTGGGCTTTTTCGCGGCTTACGAGGCTGGCGAAATCGTTTGTGAAGACGATGAAATAGCTGAGGCTTACTGGTTCAAGCCGGACCGGCTGCCGACTATTCCCCCCATTCACTCCATTTCCGGGCAACTGATCCAGCACCACCTGGACCAGCACCGCTAACGAGGACAGTTGATTGGAATTTTTTTATGAATACGGTTTATTCCTGGCCCAGGCAGCCACCGTGGTGGTAGCGATTCTGTTGGTTGCCGGAGGTGTGTTTGCGTTGGGCCACCGCCAGCGCGGCGAGCAAGAAGGCCATATCGAGATCCGCAAGCTGAATGATCGCTACCGGGATTTTCGCGAAGCCATGCAACACGAAATTCTCGGCGCGGATGAGTTGAAGCAGCTTCACAAGCAGGAGAAAAAAGAAGCCAAGCAGCTGGCCAAGCAGAAGAAAAAGCGCAAGGAACCGGAGCCAGCGGAGAAACTTCGACTGTACGTGCTCAACTTCGATGGCGACATCAAGGCCAGCGCCGCCGACAACCTGCGCGAGGAGATCAGTTCGGTTCTGGGCCTGGCCCGCAGTGGTGACGAGGTGTTGGTGCGACTGGAGAGTAGCGGTGGCATGGTACACAGTTATGGACTGGCGGCGAGTCAACTGCAACGGGTCGTGGATGCGGGTATAAAACTCACCGTGGCGGTGGACAAGGTCGCCGCCAGCGGTGGCTATATGATGGCCTGTGTGGCCAATCACATTCTCGCGGCGCCCTTTGCGGTGATCGGATCCATCGGCGTACTGGCCCAGATTCCCAATTTCCATCGCCTGTTGCGCAAGGCCAGCATCGACTTTGAGCAACTCACCGCCGGTGAGTATAAGCGCACCCTGACCATGTTCGGCGAGAACACCGATGCCGATCGGGAAAAACTGCAGGAAGATCTGGAAGAAACCCATGTGCTGTTCAAGGACTTTGTGTCCCTGCACCGCAACGAACTGGATATTGATTCGGTCGCCACCGGAGAAGTCTGGTATGGCCAGCGCGCCCTGGACAAGGGACTGATAGATGAACTACTGACCAGTGATGGCTATGTACAGTCTTCACTGCTGGAACGGGACGTTTTTGAGGTCAAGCATGTGCACAAGAAAGGCTGGCAGGAAAAACTGGGCATAGCCGCTGAGGGAGCCATGGAGAGAGCCTTCCTCAAACTCTGGCAACGTGCCCAGCAGCGCCAGCAGTACTGAGGAGCAGCCGCTCTTCGCACAACCGGGAGAAGACCCCATGGCAGGTCCCATGAGCGGAATCAAAGTTATCGATCTCGGCATCATGATTGCCGGTCCCATGGCCGCAACGGTGTTGTGTGACCAGGGCGCGGATGTGATCAAGATTGAAACGCCGGGGATTGGCGATGTCATGCGCTACCTGGGAGCTACCTGCAATGGTATTGGCGGGCTGTATCACAACACGAATCGCGGCAAGCGATCACTGGCGGTGGATCTAAAATCTGCGGAGGGCGTGGCCCTGATCAAGGAACTGGCGACGGGTGCTGACGTCGTGCTACAGAACTTCCGCCCCGGCGTGGCTGAGCGACTGGGTGTCGACTACGACTCCCTGCGGGAGCTGAATTCCGGGCTGATTTACCTGTCGGTGTGCGGCTTCGGAGATCGCGGCCCCTACGCGCACAAGACGGCTTATGACAATGTCATCCAGGCTTTTTCCGGCGTGGCCCAGAGCCAGGCCAACCCGCAAACTGGCGAACCGATACAGTACTACCAACTGTTTTCCGACAAACTCACCGCCCTGACCGGTAGCCAGGCTATCAGTGCAGCACTGTTCGCCCGCGAACGCGGGCAGGGCGGTCAGCACATTCGACTGTCGATGGTGGATTCTGTGGTCAACTTCCTCTGGGCAGATGTGTCTGGCACCAGCGCCTTCGCCGATGGGGGCGCAGAGGAAGGTCTGACCCTGGCCAAGGGCGTGCGCCTGCTACAGTTCAGCGATGGTTATGGTTCGGCGGCGCCGGTCAGCGATGCCCAGTTCCAGGGCTACTGCAAGGCTTTCGGCGTGGATGCCGGCGATCCGCGCTTTGCCACGGTGATGGATCGCAACAAAAATGCCGAAGAGATGAAGGACCTGATGCGCGCTGTGAACAATTCCGCCCGCAGCATGACTAGCGCCGAGGCGATTGCAGCGCTGGAAGCAGAAGACGTACCCTGTGCTGCGGCCCTGCATCTGGCGGACTTGCCCCAGCATCCGCAAATGCAGGCCAACGAGTCTTTTGCCGAAATCAACCATCCCCAGGCCGGCACTATCATCGAACCCAATAACCCGCCAAATTTCAGCGGCACGCCCTCGCCGGGACTGCGCGCCTGTGCCAGTCTGGGTCAACACACCGACGAAATCCTGCGGGATCTAGGCCGCGACGCTGCGGAGATAGGGCGTTTGCGTGAGGCCGGGGTAATTGGCTGATCAGGGCGCGGGCTCTATCAGCAGGGTCGGCAAACCCAGATCGTGACTCTTGAGCGTAGCGACCCGGGTGCCGGGTTTACGCCCGTTGCGGATGGGGGAATGGCTGACCCCGGCGACATCCAACTGTGCCAGGGTGAAATCCAGGTCCGGGCACAAGTAGGTGATGCCCCAGAAGTGGTCCTCCGCCGGGGGTTGCTTCGGGTTGTGAATGACTTCCAGCGTCATTTTGCCAGTGCGAAAAAACAGCATGCGGCCGCCCCATTCCGGCACCAGTTGGTCCAGTGCCAGGCGTAGTCCCAGCCCTTCTTCGCCGAACACCCGGATACAATCGTCGGCGTCCCTGCTCTGCAATACCAGGTGATCCACCGCGCTGATGCCGAGACTGGTGGCAGGCCCCTGCAACCTCTGCGAGGCGGCACTGACACGTTCCAGGTGCAGATCCCGGTTAGGAGCTGGTAGCAACTGCGGCCCATCCGAGTCATCCACACAGTCGTCAATCAATACCAGTCCGGCAATGCGGGCAGTGGCTATGATCGGCGTTGCCCGCAGTTCGATTGCCACATTGGCCAGGGGCAACAGGGCGCCTCCTGCGGTGCCCTGAAACGATCCCAGCAGGGCGCTGTATTGTGCCAGTGCCTCATCCAGGTCCGGCACCTCGATCAGGATGCGATCAAAGCCAGTAATCACGTTCTTCCTTCTCCCTGTATAAGCCCGCTGAGCGCTCCTTGTATAAGCCCGCTGAGAGCTCCTTGAAGTAGTCCACAGAGAGCGCTCGCTGTGATTGCAATGCCCGCCCGACAGTGCAAAGATCCTGGCTCTGGTTGTATCAGGAAAAGAGAATAATCACTTGCGCGCATTAGTGGTAGGGGGAACCGGCCCCACCGGGCATTTTATCGTCAACGGCTTGCTGCAACGGGGCTTTGATGTGGCCATACTGCACCGCGGCAGCCACGAGATAGACGAAATTCCAGCGCAGGTGGAGCATATCCATACCGATCCCTACGATCAGAGTTGTCTGGAGCAGGCCCTGGCCAGTCGCGAATTTTCCCTCTGTATTGCTACCTACGGACGCCTGCGTGCCATAGCCGCCGTACTCGAAGGGCGGGTTGAGCGATTCATCTCCGCCGGTGGCGCCCCGGCATACAGGGGCTATATGAATCCCTACCTGTTCACGCCCCACGGCCTGCCGGTGCCCACCCGGGAAGACGCGCCCAAGGTGGAACAGGAAAGTGAAGACAGCAAGGGTTTTCGCATCCGCCGCACCGAGCAAACCCTGTTCGAGTTACAACCGCGGGCCACCCATTTTCGCTATCCCTTTGTGTACGGCCCCTATCAGCTGGTGCCGCGGGAATGGTTGATTGTGCGACGCATACGCGATGGGCGAGGGCAGATCATCCTGCCCGATGGTGGACTGACCCTGCACAGCTTTGGCTACGCAGAGAACGTTGCCCACGCGCTGCTGTTGGCGGTGGACAAACCCGCCGCCAGTGAAGGCAGAATTTACAACGTTGCTGACGAGGAGGTACTGAGCCTGCGTCAGGTCACCGAGATCATAGCGGCCGCGCTGGATCATGCACTGGAAATCATCAACATGCCCTATGAGCTGGCGCCCTGTACCCGGCCATTTATCATGCAGCCACTGAGCACCCACCGGGTGCAGGATGTCGCTGCCATACGCGCCGACCTGGGCTACCGCGACAAGGTGGTACCCGCTGAGGCGCTGGCACGAACCGCGCACTGGCTGATGGCGAATCCCCCGGAAAGCGGCGGCATAGAGGAACAGGTACTGCAGGATCCCTTCGACTATGCGGCCGAGGATCAGCTGCTGGAGCGTTGGCGACAGTTGACCGTTGAGTTGGCTGGCATAGACTTCAAACAGGAACCGGGGCTGGGTATGGCCTACAGCGGTCCCGGTGGTCGCGAACGCGGCCAGCAGGAATATGAGGAGTAGTTCATGGAAGCGCGTGAGGTAAGCAATAGCAATGACGCCAAGGCGCTGGTTGAACTTCGCGGGCTCAGCCATATCAAAGTGGGCGTATTTGATGTGGATGGCGTCATGCGCGGCAAGTACATGAGTCGGGAGAAGTTCTTTTCCGCCCTGGATAAGGGCTTTGGTTTCTGCGACGTGGTATTGGGGTGGGATTCCAACGACCAATTATACGAGAATCCCGGCGTGGCCTACACCGGTTGGCATACCGGTTACCCCGATGCAGCAGTGCGCTTGCTGCCGGATACCTGCCGCGACATTCCCTTTGAACCCGGGATGCTGTTATTCCTGGGTGAATTTGCCGAAGAGGCCGCCGCGATCTGCCCGCGCAATCTGCTGCAGCGCGTTCTGGATCGCGCCGGTGATATGGGCCTGGCGGTGAAATCCGCGTTCGAGTACGAGTTCTTTTTATTCAATGAAACCCCGCAATCGGCGCGAGACAAGAATTACCGGAACCTGGAGCCGGTGACGCCCGGCTTTTTCGGTTATTCCATGCTGCGCAATTCAGTCCACGCCGAATGGTACAGCGAGCTGATCAGCCTCAGCGAAAGCATGGACTTTCCCTTCGAGAGCTTGCATACCGAAACCGGCCCCGGGGTACTGGAAGTGGCGCTCGCCGTGGATGAGGCAATGGCGGCCGCCGACAAGGGTGCCTTATTCAAGACCTTCTGCAAAGTCTGGGCCCAGCGCAACGCGATGCTGGCCACTTTCATGGCCAAGTGGTCCAACGATTACCCCGGCCAGAGTGGCCATATCCACATGTCGCTGTTTGACAAGGACAGTGGTGCCTCGGTGTTCTTTGACGAGCGCCGGGAGCACAATATGAGCGAGCTGCAGCGCCAGTTTGTGGCCGGCCAGCAGTTGTTGATGCCGGAGCTGTTGGCGATGCTGGCCCAGACGGTCAATGCCTACTCGCGCCTGGTACCGGGTTTCTGGGCGCCCACGGACGCCACCTGGGGCGTGGACAACCGCACCACGGCATTGCGTGTTGTTCCGGGTAGCGCCAAATCCCAGCGGGTGGAGTACCGCCTCGGCTCGGCAGATGCCAACCCCTATATCGCCCTTGCAGCGGCCCTGGGCGCGGGCTTGTACGGTATCGCCAAGCAACTGCAGCCTGAACCCCAGGTACGGGGCAACGCCTACGCCCAAACCCACCCCGCGCACCTGGCACTGCCGGGCAGCTTGCACGAAGCCGCGCAAGGATTGCGCGACTCCGAAGTAGCACGGGAGCTGTTTGGTGATGCGTTTGTCGAGCACTACGCCGAGACCCGACAGTGGGAGGAGAGGCAGTTCCGCAAACACATTACCGACTGGGAAATGCAGCGCTACTTCGAGATTATTTAGGCATGACAGAATTACCGATCAGTGATTGGAACTACCCGACCCGGATGCGGGTTGGGGCAGGGCGCATCAACGAACTGGCGGAAGTATGCAAAGAACTGGGAATGTCGGCACCCCTGTTGGTGACCGACCCCGGGCTGGCCGCTTTGCCCATGCTCGAGGAGGCTGCTCAGCAGTGCCGGGATACAGGGCTGCGCTGTGAGTTGTTCAGCGACATCAAAGGCAATCCCACCGCTGGCAATATCGAAGCCGGCATCGCTGCGTTTCGCGAAAAAAACTGTGATGGTGTGATCGCCTTCGGCGGTGGATCGGCGTTGGATGCGGGTAAGACCATCGCCTTGATGGGCGGACAGAAAATTACGTTGTGGGAACTGGAAGACAAGGGTGACAACTGGACCCGGGCCGACACGAGTGTCATGGCGCCTGTCGTTGCGGTTCCCACCACCGCTGGAACCGGCTCCGAGGTAGGAAGGGCAGCGGTCATCACCGACGCAGAACACAAAGCCAAAAAGATCATCTTCCACCCCAATATGCTGCCCCGGCAGGTTATCCTGGATCCGCAGTTGACTGTCGGCTTGCCGGCAAAACTCACCGCCGCAACCGGTATGGATGCACTGTCACACAACCTTGAGGCCCTGTGCGCAAATGCCTACCACCCCATGGCCGAGGGAATTGCGGTCCGGGGCATCGAGTTGGTAAAAAATTTCCTGCCGCGAGCTTGCGAAAATGGCAGCGACCTCGAGGCGCGCACCCAGATGCTGGTGGCATCCAGCATGGGAGCCACGGCATTTCAGCGCGGATTGGGCGCCATGCATGCGCTGTCCCATTCCCTGGGAGCTCTGTATGACAGCCACCACGGTTTGCTCAATGCGATTGTTATGCCCTATGTGCTCAAGGCCAATGAACGGGCGGTGAACAAGACTCTCGCCGCTGCCGCCGCCGCTATCGGATTACAGGCGCAGAGTTACAGCGGATTTATGGACTGGGTGCTGGAACTGCGCGCCAGGGTCGGTATACCTGACAACCTGGCGGAGATAGGCATCACCGCGGCAGAAGCAGAGCGGGTAGGGGAGATGGCCGTGCAGGATTCCGCAGCCGCCGGCAACCCCATCAGCTTCAGCGCTGCGGAGTACAGTACTATATTCAGCGCCGCCGTTGATGGCCGCCTGTAAGGGTTTTATACCTCTTGTTATCGCGGCGTTGCTCGGAACGGCGACGCCTGCGTTGGCCTGGGGACCAACGGGTCACCGCGCCAGCAGCAAGATTGCCGAAGCTTATCTGACGCCAACTGCCCGTAAACATATCACCGCCATAATCGGCGCTGAAAGCCTGGCCCAGGCCTCCACCTGGGCGGATGAAATGCGCAGTAATCCGGCCCCCTATTGGCGGAAAATAGCGCCACCGCTGCACTACGTGACCGTTCCTCCCGGCCAGTCCTATGCCGAGGTGGGGGCGTCGCCAAAAGGTGACGCGGTAACCGCCCTGGCAGGGTTTAAACGCACGCTTCTAAATCCAGCTTCAAGTTTGTCGGAACAACTGTTGGCCTTGCGATTTACCATCCATATTATCGCCGATTTGCATCAACCCCTGCACGTGGGAAACGGTAGCGACCGGGGTGGTACCCAGGTCTCGGTAAAACTGATGGGCAAGCGCAGCGACCTGCACAGTGTCTGGGATTCAGGCATGATCAAGCAGCGCGAACTGTCCTACAGCGAGTGGGCGCAGTGGCTGGGGCGAGAGATAACCGAGCAGGATGTGAAGCGGTGGTCGGAGCCGGATCCACTGGTGTGGATTGCGGAGAGCGCCAGCTTGCGTGAGGGAATTTATCCCGCGGAAAAATCCCTGTCCTGGCCGTATTTGTATGCGCACATGCCCGCGGTGCAGTTGCGCTTAAAGCAATCCGGGGTCAGGTTGGCGGCTTACCTGAATTGGCTTTGGGCGCAGTATGAACTCCAGCGCTGATACCCCGGTTACAGGTAAAAAATTCGCTTTCGTCGTAAATCCGAACTCGGGACGCGCAGACAAGATTGACCTGGAGCCGGTGGTAAGAGCAGTGCGCGCCGCAGGGCATGAAGCAACGCTGCACATCACGAACGCAGCGGGAGATGCGTTGACAATTGCAGAGAAAGCTGATGCCGACGTGGTCGTAGCCGTGGGCGGTGATGGGACGGTGAACGAAGTGCTTAATGGCCTACTACAGGGCAGGGCCACAGCTTTTACGGTAATCCCGACCGGCAGCGCAAATGTTCTGGCGGCGGATCTCGGAATCAGGCTGACGCACGAAACCGTGTTAAGACTCTTAACCGCGGGAGAAGAGCGCCTGTTTTGGCCGGGCGTCGCCAATGGTCAGGCATTTGCAGTGATGGCCAGTGTTGGCTTCGATGCAGATGTTGTTGCTGCAGTGGATCAAAACAAAACCATGAAGAGCAAGTACGGCAAGATCGCCTACCTGTTACAAGCCTTCCGTATGTTTTTTGTTAAACAGGATTCACGCACTCTGACTATTTCTGTTGACGGCGAGCTGTTCAGCGGCGGAGGAGTCATCATCTCCCGGTCACGCTTTTATGGCGGCGCATTCGCCTGCGCGCCCAATGCAGACCTGTCAGATTCGCCCCTCACCGTCACCATCATGAAATCAACGGGCAGACTAGCTCTTCTCCGTTACGGCATAGCCCTGTTTTGTGGCCGTCTACACCGACTCAAGGACGTCGAAGTTGTGCTGGGCACCTCAATCCGGGTGGAGGCGCAATTACCGCGCTATGCGCAACTCGACGGTGATGCATCACAGAAGCTGCCACTTGTTGTGGAAGTTGCCGGCAAGCCCGTTCAACTCATCGGACTTCCGGCTAGGGCAGACCGTTGATTTTGACCGATTACGCCCTGGTAGACTCAACGCGATTCACTAAAACCGTATGAGCGAGGTTTTTTCATCTTACAAATAACTTTATAAAAATCTCATATCTAATTGTTTTTCAATAAATTTAAATAAAAATACAGGCTCAATATCAGGTTCAAAGAATTTGTGGAATGGCGCGGTTTGGATTAGTGTTCGGGTAAGGGATTATTTACAAGGAAGTTGTGCGGGGGGCAGGATGAAGTTGAACTCGGCTGGCACGTTGTTTTTGTGCATGCTTGCTGCACCGTCTGGCAGCACCGCACCCGTATACGTGGAAGCTCCTGGGCCCGCCGAGCAACTCACCGGGCACCTCGCCATTTTGCAAATGATTGTACCCCAGGACCAGCATCAGGAATTTAGCCCACTGCAGGACACGCTGGACCTTCGCGAGCAAGTTTACCGCGAAGTTATGGCTGGTGATGTCGGCGAAATCAGTACCGCGGAGGACACCAGTAAACTCGATCAGCATGCATCTGCTGTGTTTAAGAGCGTAGCAATTCCCGCGCCCGACAAAATATTGGCACCCGCGGAGGAAGCTGATCTGAAGCAGAGAAACAATCACCCAGTTGATCCCATCGATATTACGTCTGCTGAATTCATGCTGAAGAACCTTGTCAAGGGTGTTGCCACAGAAATTAAAAAACGAACACCGCAGGACGCAGAACATGAAAAACTCAAACAATCTGCTGAGACACAGGCGGTGCTCGCAGTCACCCACGACGAGCTTTTCGACCAGGATCGAAGCCCCAGGCTTAACAAGCCCTATAATCTAGTGGCCAGTGATGATATCGCGCCGCTGGAATCATCCTTTCTATACGTACTGTTGTGCAAAATCGGCTTGGCGTCACCCAGCAAGACTAGCCTGGATGGTGAATGCGGCTGAACCATTGTTTGTTCCGCTAACCGGACAAAAGACAGCGAGCCAGTACCCAGTTATACAATTGTTTATACCAATGACTGGTGCTAGTATATACAAATGTATAACTCTGGGGGTGGGTGTATGCAGACTAATATCAGAAAGTGGGGCAATTCTGCCGGCACGGTGATTCCAGCAAAAGCTCTAGCAAAAGCAGGGTTCAGCCTGGGTGATACAGTAGAAATCGTCGCCGCGGAAGGCCAGATTATTATCAAACAGGCCACCCCAAAGTACAACCTGGATGACTTACTCGCAAGCAGCCCACGGCAGGCGTTTGAGCTGGACGACGAAGATCGCGCCTGGCTGCATGAAGAGCCTGTTGGCAAGGAATCTGGTTGATGGCCTACGTACCAAAGCGAGGAGACATTGTCTGGACAGACTTCGATCCATCTGCCGGTCATGAACAAGCACACAAACGACCGGCGCTTGTGTTGTCACCTGAACCATTTAACAGAAAAA
>JAPUKZ010000189.1 GCA_027295405.1 Gammaproteobacteria bacterium | reverse complement strand
CCAGAGGAAATCCGCTATGAATAAGAAAGTACTAGCCCTCGCTATCGCAGCCTGCTCTGCAACCGTGACAGCCAATGCACAGCAGTTGGAGGAAGTTCTGGTTACCGCACAGAAACGCGCTCAATCTATGAATGATATTGGTATCAGCGTCAACGCATTCAGCGGTGATGACATTCATGAACTGGGCGTCAATTCAGTAACCGATATGGCGGAGCACACCCCGGGCCTGATTTACAATGAGGCGGGTGGGCTGGGCGTGCCGGTTTATACCATTCGTGGGGTGGGCTTCGACGATTACAGTGTGGCCAGCAATTCCACCGTGGGTGTCTATATCGACGAGGTGTCACTGCCGTATCCGGTGATGACCCGTGGGCAGATGTTCGATGTGGAGCGGGTCGAGGTGCTCAAGGGCCCACAGGGTGACCTGTACGGTCGTAATACCACCGGCGGTGCTATCAACTTTGTCAGCAACAAGCCCAGTGACGAGTATGAAGCGGGATTTACCGTCGGCTACGGTTCAGAGGAAACCTTCCAGTCGGATGGCTATGTCAGTGGGCCGCTGTCCAATAAAACTCGCGGCCGGTTGGCGTTCAGTACCACCCAGTCCAATGAAGGGTGGATGGACAGCCAGACCCGTGATGAGGAATTGGGAGAAATCGATTCCATCGCCCTGCGCGGCCAGTTGGCCTGGGACGCTTCCGACAGTGTCAACGTGCGCTTCAACATCCACTACAACCAGAATAAGTCAGAAAACGCGGGGCAGGTTCGGTCGGGCCAATTGGGCGCCACGGTCGATCCCTTTACCGGTCCGCTGACGGAACCGTCGGGTTGGCTGACCTTGCCACTGGCCGCGGCCGGATTGGGTGATGCCGGTATTCCCGTAGCCGATGCCATGGCTCCGGCCGGGACGGAAGATACCAACGAGGGCGACTGGACGCCTGGCTTCAGCCCGGAGAACGATAACAAGTTAAGCGGTGGATCGATCACTGTGAACTGGGACCTGGCCGACTTTACGCTGACCTCGATCACGGCGTATGACAAGTTTGAACGTGATGACGCCTTTGACTGGGATGGCACCCGTCTGCAGTTGTTTGATCAGCTGTCCAGTACTGACATTGACGCCTGGAGCCAGGAGCTTCGCCTGACGTCCAGCGGTGACGGCGACTTCAACTGGATTCTCGGAGCCTATTTTTCCTACGATGAAATCGAAGACAATTACGTGGGCGGTGTAGGCGATTCGTCCGGCTCCAACGGCATTTTTACCAGCTTTGGCAATAAAATCGACCAGGAAACGACGACTGCATCCGTCTTTGGTCACAGCGAGTGGCAGTTCGAGGAGCAGTGGCGGCTGGTGCTGGGTGGCCGCTACACCCATGAAGAAAGGGAGGCCGATGCCTGCTCCTACGATTCCGACGGTGGCAACCTGGCGTTTCTGTTCAGTGGACTGGACCTGATCGACTTTGATTTAGGTGGCACGGGTGATGATTTCTTCCTTAGCAGTACAGCGCTTGGCCCGGGTGACTGCGTGACCGTCGACCAATCCCTGGCCTCGGCGGTACCCGATGGCAACGGTCCGGGCACGATTGTGGCTTACGGTGGCGAATCGGGCCTGTTCAGCGATGATTTCTCCGTCGATGACGTCTCCGGCAAGATTGGATTGGATTGGCTGCCAAACGATGACTGGTTGGTTTACGCCTCCATCGGCACCGGTTTCAAATCCGGCGGCTACAATGGAGCGGCCGCTTCTGCGACTCTGCAGTTAGAGCCCTATGATGAAGAAAAACTGCTGGCCTATGAACTGGGTTTCAAGGCAACCCTGCTCGATGGAAGCATGCAGTTGAACGGCGCTGCCTTCTTTTACGACTACGAAGACAAGCAGGTCCTCAGTGTCATCAACGACGAAGTGTTTGGTCCTTTGGCTGTCCTGGTCAATGTGCCCGAGAGCGAGATATTCGGTGCAGAACTGGAAGGAACCTGGCTGCCTACCGAGGCCCTGACCCTGAACTTCGGTCTCAGCTACCTGGATACGGAAATCACCGATTACACCGGCTTTCATCCCCTGGCCCCCGACCTGGGTGACAGTGTCAATTTCGAAGGCGCAGAACTGGGTTCCGCGCCAGAGTTGACCGCAAACCTGCGCGCCACCTATGAGTGGCTGCTAGGCGGCACGCTGTTCATGCGCCTGACCGGGGATGCCAGTTACAAGGATAGCTATTTTTCGGGGATCGAATACGTCAACCCGACCGATGAACGTTTCAAGACTGATGACTACACCCTGACCAACGCCCGCGCTACACTCGGTTCGCAGGACGGCGTCTGGGATGTTTCCGCCTGGGTGCGCAATATCGGCGATGAATACTACTACCACAGCGTGAGCTTCTCCAACGACGCCATCACCCGCGGGCTGGGTAGAGGGCGCACCTGGGGCTTGAGCGCTACCTACCGTTGGATGTAATGAGGAGAAGATGATGAGCCAAAGCAACAGCACAATAGCAGATGTTATCCAGCCGACTGACTCGGGCTGGGCCGGTAAGGTCACCGCCAGCGACATGGTGTCGACCCGCGAATTTGACTACTCCGCCGCCCGCAAGTGGGCGCCACGAGCTGACGCCAGCGATCTGGGGACCATCTTCCCGGAACACGAGGGGATGATTTCCCAGGAGACATTACTCGAACTGGCCGAGCAGCATATGAGCGAATGGATGGCTAAAACCTCCACCAGCGAACAGATGCAGCAGCGGGGTAAAAAGCATATGCCCTGGGGAGTTTTCGGTACTTATCACAAAGACTGGGAAACCCCCCATCTTCTCTACGCGGAAAAATCCATGGGTAACCGCCTGTGGGACGTGGATGGTAACGAGTACATTGATTTCAACTTCGGCGATACGCCGGATATGTACGGTCACGGTCCCGGTAACCCGGCGGTCAAGGCCTGCGCCGAACGCATGCTAACGGATGGCATTTCACCGATGATGAGCAACGAGGATGCCCTGGTCACCGCCGAACTGCTGGCGGAAAAATTTGGCCTGCCATACTGGTTGCACGCCCTGACCGCATCCGATGCCAACCGCTATGTACTGGCCATCGCGCGCCATCACACCAGTCGGCCCAATATTGCCATTCCCAATTTCACCTATCACGGCACGGTCGACGAAACCCAGAAGGTCTCGCCTCAACCGGGGCAAATCGCCCGCTTTCACGATCTGGATATCTATTACCAGGATGTGGACAGGGGCACCAAGATCTTCAACTGGAACGATCTGGACAGTCTGGAAGAAGTACTGGCAGACCGTAGCGTTGCGGTGGTGATTATGGAGCCGGTGATGAGCAACTTCGGTTGGGCCTGGCCGCAAGAGGGCTGGCACACCGGTGTTCGCGCCCTCTGTGACAAGTACGGCACCCTGCTGTGCTACGACGAAACACACACGATCAGCCAGGGGCCGCGCGGCATGGTGGGCCATATGGGCATCCGGGGGGATTTCTGGACCTGCGGCAAGGCGATTTCCAGCGGTATCCCCGGAGCGGTCTTTGGCATGACCGAAGCAGTTGCCAAAAAGGTGGAAAAGGACCAGACCGAAGTGGGCTTTTTCGCCGGCGCCGGGCTGGGTTTCCTGGGTAATGCGCTGTGCGGTAATACCATGTCCACGCTGGCGCTGCGGGTGACCCTGGAGGAAGTATTTACCGACGAGGTGTTCGCGAAAATCAATGCCAGTGTGGATTACATGGCAGCGGGTATGGAGCGGGTGATCGACAAGTATCAGGCGCCTTTCCGGGTCGAAAAAATGGGCAATCGGCTGTGCTATCACTTTATTCCGGAGCAGGCGTTTGATCCGCTGGCGGGGCTGGTGCAGGTGGGCTTTGGTGGTTTGTTTGAATTCACCCACGCCTACCTGTGGAATCACGGTCTGTTGATCATGCCGTTTTTCAATATGCTGATTTTATCCCCGGAACACCCTCAGGAAGACACAGACAGGTTCCTGCAGGCCTGGGATGAAATGATTGCAATCATCATGGGGGCTGACAAAAATGGCTGAAATGATTCCAGCACGGGTCGCCGCGGCCGCTGGTGGCAGTATTATGACACCGACGGCGCTGAAGTATTGTCCCGATGCCAGCGTGGAAGATTCCTACCCCACCGAATTGCCCGGGGTCTTGCCCCGGGAGCAGGTGATGGCACTCGCCGAGAGTGAGTTGGCCGCCTGGTTGGACAAACAACCCAAAAGTCGGGCCATGACCGAGCGGGCCAAACAATCCTCTCCTTTTGGCGTATTGGGCAATCACCAGAAAGATTGGAATAATATGCCGCAGAATATTTATATCGAACGCGCCTACGGCAATAAAGTGTGGGACATCGACGGCAACGAGTACCTCGATTTCTGCCTGGGAGATACCCCGGATATGTACGGACACGGGGGTGAAAATCCGGCCATCAAGGCTGCTGCCGCGGTCATGCTGGAAAATGGAGTGCACACCATGGCGCCCAATGAAGACGGCGTGCTGTGCTGCGAATTGATGGCGCAGAAGTTTGGTCTGCCCCACTGGATGGCCAATCTGTCGGCGTCAGATGCCAACCGCGCCGTGTTGGCCATGGCGCGCCAGGTGACCGGGCGCAATATCATCGCCGTGCCCAATTTCACCTATCACGGCAATGTGGATGAAACCCAGAAAATGATGCCAGAGCAGGGTGTGATCACCCGCTTCCACGATATGAATGTCTATCAGAGTCCGGAGGTGGGAGAGAACACGCGTATCTTCAACTACAACGACCTGGAGTCTCTCGAGTTGGTGTTGCAGGACGGGCAGGTAGCCTGCGTCATGATGGAGCCCATCATGAGCAACTTTGGCTGGGCCTGGCCCAAGGCGGGCTATAATGAAAAGGTGTACCAACTGTGCCAGAAGTACGGTACCAAGTTGGCTTACGATGAGACCCATACCCTGTCGGCGGGCCCGGCCGGTGCCTGTGGTGAACTCAAACTGCACGGTATGTATGACTTCTGGACCTGCGGCAAGGCCATTGCCAGTGGTGTGCCCACCGGCGTGTTTGGTATGACCGAAGAGGTGGCCCAGGAAGTACGCCGCCAGACCGAGGCGGCGGGTTTGTACGGTGAAGCCGCATTCGGCAGGCTGGGCACCTTGTTATCGGGTAATACCATCTCCGCTCGGGCCTTGCGAGTCACACTGGAACAGGTTCTGACCGATGAAGTTTACGCTCGGATCGGGGAGCAGGTTGACCAGATCGTGACGGGTATGAATGCCTCTATTAAAAACTACGATGCCCCGTTCCTGGTGGAAAAAATGGGGAATCGCATCGCCTATACCTTTATTCCCGAACGTTGTTATGACCCGGTGTCTGCCTCGGTCGGCATTGGCTTTGGCGGACTGTTCGAGTTCAGCCACGCCTTTGCCTGGAATCGGGGCATCATGATCATGCCCTATTTCAACATGCTCATCGTGACGCCCCAGCACAGCGAAGTGGATACCGCCCGGTGGCTGCCGGTGTGGGACGATATGGTTCGCATCCTCACGGGTAACTGAACCTCATAGACGCCAACAGTTGGGAGATACCAACATGTCTGAAGCCAAAGTTCTGTCCTACAGTGAAGACGCACCACATATCGCGCTGAACCAGGATGGATCCAGCATCACACTGGAAAACTGGAACGAACCTGCCAACCGCAATTGGAGCTACCGCAATACGGTTGAGTTGTTGCCCTATACGCAGAAAATTGCACGGGGTGATAAGCCGGTGCATGAGTTCGGCAGCAAGCCGATCGACCTGACTCCTGTGACTGTGAAATACCGTAATCGGGACATGCCCTTCGAGGAGTACCTGGTGGAAAGCCATTGCGATGGCTTTCTGGTACTCCAGGGCAACGACATTGTGTACGAGAACTACCGGCGCATGGATCCCCAGGACCGACACCTGTGCCAGTCGGTCAGCAAGACCACGGTTTGTGCGATCATCGGGGACCTGGTTTGTTCGGGACAGCTCGATCCAGAAAAAATGGTAGAGGAATACATCCCCGAGGTGGCCAGCGGCTATACCGGTGTTCGCGTGCAGGATGTCCTGGATATGAACGTGGCCCTGAAATTCAGCGAGGACTTTACCGATCCTCGGGCTGAAATCTATGAGTACGAAATGATTTCCGGTTGGGCACCGGGAGATGCCAGGCGGCAGGATATCCAAGCCTATGTTACCGCGATAGAACACGATCCTGACTTTCATCTGGAGGGTGTGACGCACTATCTGTGCCCAAACACAGATCTGCTGGGTTGTATTATCGAGCGGGTCACCGGACAGCGCTTTACCGAGCTTTTCAAGGACAGGATTTATCAACAGATCGGAGCCGAAGCTGACGCCTACTTCTGCACCGATGCCCAGGGCGCGGCCGTGTGCAGTGGCGGGATGATTATCCGGCTGCGAGATCTGGCGCGCTATGCCCAGCTCTATGCCAACAAGGGCGTGGCCGCTGACGGCACCCGGGTCATCCCCGAGCGCTGGATCACTGAGTGCCTGGATACCAGTAAAGGCACGTGTTACTACCTGGGCGAGAACTACCAGTATCACAACCAGATGACTTCCGACGGAGTCGCTTTGGGCCACCTGGGTGTTGGCGGGCAGATGCTGTATGCCAATTCCGAGAGCGGTGTGGTGGTGGTCCAGTTTTCTACCCTCAGCTCTCCATCGAACGGGGATCTTGATGTGGGTAACGCACTTTACGACATTGGGCGTGCGGTCAGTGAATTCCTCGCCTGAGCTCAACAGTCGCGCGACCATTGCCGCGCTGATCTGTCTCTTCGTCATGGGGCCGATGTTCTTTCTGCTGATGCCCCTCTACGTGGGTGCGCTGGTAGACCACCTGGGCCTGAGCATTCAGCAAGTTGGCACATTGACCTCTCTGGAGTTGCTCGGTTCGTGCCTGGCCTCGCTGTCGGCTCTGTTCTGGATTCGAAAGGTCGACTGGCGCAGGTTCGCCAGCACAAGCGCGCTGGCACTACTGGCCCTGAACCTGGTTTCTACCGCGGTATCAGATAGTTTCGAGATCTTGATTCTGGTGCGCTTCGCTGCCGGGTTTGGTTCGGGTAGCTTGCTGGCCATAGCGGTTGCGGCCCTGGGTGATACCGCCAAGCTGGATCGCAACTTTGCCCTGGCCGTTGCCGGCCAACTGGGTTTGTCCGGCGCACTCTTTTTTGTCCTGCCGCAGTCTATTGCTGAGCAGGGTGTAAATGCCGTATTCGCGGTCTTCGCTGGCTGTGCATTCTTTGCGATATTTGCCAGTTTCTTTGTTCCGGCTAAAGGCAGGGATCACACTCCGGCCCGCCTGAGCGGTGGGGGCAACTGGCGGCCACTGTGGGGTTTGGCCGGCTGCGCAAGCTTTTTTGTCGCGCAAACTGCATTCTGGGCCTTTGTTGAGCGTATGGGTGTAGACGCCGAATTCAGTGCCGAGTTTATTGGTGTCGCCCTGGGCTTGTCGACCTTGCTGTCAATCGGTGCCGCCCTGGGTGTCGGTTGGCTGGCGCTCATAATCAGCCGCTTTCGGATAATGGTTATCGCTGCCCTTGGCCAGTTGGCCTGTCTCGCGCTACTGGTGGGTGGTTTTAGCGCGGCGACCTACCTGTTTGCCGTGTTTCTGTTTCAGATCTGCTGGAACAGCTGGCTGCCGATCCAGATGGCGAATGTCGCTGCAGTGGATACCAGCGGTCGTTTTACCGTGCTGCTAGGCCTTTTTCAGGCAATTGGGGGTGTCACCGGACCGATTCTGGTGGCCCGGTTCCTGACTGGACATAGCTTCCTGCCAGTCACTATAGTTGCGGCTGTATTTGTGGTGTTGACCGTATGCCTGTTTGCCCCGATTGCGATTCGGCGCGCATCGCCTGATCATATCCATCCCGCCGCACTTGGAGAATCGTAATGATTGACAGAGAAGATATTAGTAATTTCTACCGGGCTCGCAATATCCTGGGTGAAGACTATAACCCGATGGACATGGTGCGTTTCAGTGAAGTGCCTACCTTTATGCGCGCGCCCCAGGTCCACAATCTGGATGAAGTGGATATCGGCATTATCGGCATACCTTATGACGGCGGTTTGACCTGTCGCGCCGGCGCCAGGCACGGGCCTCGTGAAGTGCGTAACGAGTCGACCATGATGCGAGCTATCAACGTGGTGACTGACGTACGGCCATTTGAACGGGCGCGGGTTGCGGATATTGGTGATGTGCACTTCAGCAATATGTTCAGCCAGGAAGATGTGGTAGCGGATATTGAGAAATACTATGACGCCATCGCTGATGCCGGTGTGTTACCCCTGGGTATCGGCGGCGATCACTCGGTGACCTATCCAATTCTCCGGGCGTTGGCCAGGAAACACCAGCAACCACTGGCCGTGATCCATGTCGATGCCCACACCGATACCTGGGCGGAGTATCAGGGTTCCAAGTTTCACCATGGCTCACCGTTTCGACTGGCGACCGAAGAGGGTTTGGTCGACCCGACAAAAACAGTGCAGATCGGTATTCGCGGCGGCCAGAATGTCGCTGACGGCTTGAACTACTCCCGCGACAATGGGATGCGTTTGATTACCATCGAGGAGTTTGACGACCTCGGCTGGAAGGCAGTGGCCGAGGAAGCGCGCCGCGTGGTCGGCGACCAACCGGTCTACCTCACCTTCGACATCGACGGTCTGGATCCCGTCTATGCGCCGGGCACGGGCACGCCGGAGGCGGGGGGTATTACCATGCGCGAAGCGCAGCGCATGTTACGTGATCTGGCAGGACTCAACTACATCGGTGGTGACATGGTTGAGGTGTCGCCGCCTCTCGATCCCAGCGGTATGACCGCCATGAATGGCGCCACGATCGCCTTTGAAATACTTTGTCTGCTGGCGCTGCGCTTTGCCTGAGACCCAGGCGTCGCAGCGCCGCTCTTGTTCATTCTTTAATCAAGTCACGCCGTCAATTGACACTGGAGAACCTGGCGTTCCGCCGGCAGCTCACAATGCTCAAGCCAGCGGTAAAGGCACCGCGGGTAGCGCAGAGGAGGTTCAAGTCGACCGGCCAGGCTCAGAGGTGTCCGGGCGTTACGGGGCCAGGTTACCGCGGTCGCCTGGGAATTAATCCACTGGTTGTTGCCATATAGGCAGCGTAGCCGGGCTTTTCCCGGGCCAGTTTC
>JAPUKZ010000188.1 GCA_027295405.1 Gammaproteobacteria bacterium | reverse complement strand
AAAAAAGCTTGCCCTGGTGTAGCAAAAAAGCAGCAACTGACCCTGTTCTATTTGCTGGTTGCTAGCGGCGCGCGCTGGGCGGAGTATTTTCCGCGCTGCTAGCACCGTTGTTTTTTTCGGACTACTGGGAGTATGAGTTTGCGCTGGTCGGTATTGCGACCCTTGTTACCTGGCTGATGGTTAGGGATACGCTGTCCCGCAGCGCCGTTGAGGGGCAGTCGCAACAGCTGGATGTGTTGGTTATTGATGCTTTCTCTGGCGATTCAATTCCCATTCATCTGCTTACCGAAGAAGCATTTGCGGTTTATCTCCGGCATTTTCGGGAAGGTGGCATTATTGCCTTTCATGTATCGAATCGGTATTTCAATTTGCTTCCCGTGGTAGAAGGCCTGGCGTATGGCAGTGCTATGTGGGTGCGGTATCTCGTGGATGCGGGTGACAACGAGGGCCACCTTGTATCCAGATGGGCGCTGGTCAAATAATAAGGAATTACTGGAAAACCCGGCCGTAGATTCTTTCAGTTACGGTGGCGATTACGGAGAACCGGTCCTGTGGACGGATGATTTCAGCAGTCTGTTGGACGTGCTGTGATGGGCGGGCTACTCTTCGTGAATCGATAGCCCGCCAGGAATCCCCCATGAAGTACTGCATTCTCGCCGCTGTGCTGGCGGCGACACCGGTCTTTGCCGATCCTGCACTTTTTACCGCCGAAGATATTTTTTCCCTGAGCTATGTCAGTGATCCGCAGGTCAGCCCCGAGGGTTCTTTTATTGTTTACAGCCACCACTTTATGGATGTCATGGAAGACAAGCGCCGTTCCAACCTGTGGCGGGTCGACAGTGACGGGAAAAACGCCCGGCCGCTGACCACCGGCGCGGTCAATGACCGGGGCGCGCGTATCTCACCGGCCGGGACCCGCGTCGCCTATCTGTCTGCAGATGAGAAGGGCACCCAGATTTTCGTCCGCTGGCTCACTGATGGGTCCACCTTGCAGCTAACGCGACTGGCACAGTCCCCCAGTAACCTGGTCTGGTCACCGGACGGCCAGTGGCTGGCATTCAACATGGGTGTTCCCGGAGCCCCACTCACCATGGGCACTCTGCCGAAGCAACCCGAGGGCGCCAACTGGGCGGACCCGCCCCGGGTGGTGCAGCGCATCGGCTTTCGGCGCGATGGCTCGGGCATGCTGCCACAGGGCTTTGATCACGTCTTCATTGTTTCCGCGCGCGGCGGCGCCCCGCGCCAGTTGAGCCATGGTGACTATCCCCAGGGAGGTAGCATCAGTTGGGCCGCTGATAGTCGCAGCTTGTATTACGTGGGTAACCGCCAGCCTGATTTTGAACTGGACAGCCAGAATTCGGAGATTTACAAAATTGGCATTGCCGGTGGTGACATTACGGCTGTCACCAGCAAGCCCGGGCCGGACCGGGCAGTTACCGTATCCCCCGATGGCGCGAGGCTGGCCTGGCTCGGGTTTGAAGACCGGCGCCAGAGCCATCAGCTGACGCGTTTGTACGTGATGGATACCGACGGTGGAAAGCCCCGGGAGTTACTGTCTGAGTTTGATCGCGGTGTTTCCAGTGCGGAATGGGCCAGTGATGGCAAGGGCATTTATTTCTCCTATGACGACAAGGGGCTGACCAAACTGGCCCACGTCAGTTTGCGGGGCAAGCTGACTGATATCAGTGCGGAACTGGGAGGGCTCAGTCTCAGCCGGCCTTATACGGGTGCACAGTTCGCCGTAGGCGGCAGGAATACCTATGCCTTTACCCGTGGCACGGCCACCTCACCAGCGGATATTGCCAGTGGACGCGGCACCGGCAAGGCGAAGCGGCTGACCGATGTCAATGCCAACCTGCTGCCCCATCGGCAACTCGCGGCGGTGGCAGAGATCTGGCTGAAATCCTCCTACGACGAACAGGACATACAGGCCTGGATTGCCAAACCGCCCGGTTTTGATACCCGCAGGAAGTACCCCTTGCTGCTGGAAATCCACGGTGGTCCCCACGCTGCCTACGGCC
Organism: Gammaproteobacteria bacterium; assembly: GCA_027295405.1. Lineage (GTDB taxonomy): Bacteria > Pseudomonadota > Gammaproteobacteria > Pseudomonadales > Halieaceae > JAPUKZ01. The sequence continues at coordinate 3,555 of JAPUKZ010000188.1, read as the reverse complement.
CCCACTTTGCCGCAGAGCTGCAGTTGTACGCCGCTGCGGGTTATGTGGTGTTGTACGTGAATCCCCGTGGTAGTACCAGCTATGGTGAGGCCTTTGCCAATGCCATACACCATAACTACCCCAGCGAGGACTACGATGACCTGATGTCCGCTGTGGATACGGTAATTGACAAGGGCTACATCGACCGGGACCAGTTGTACGTTACTGGCGGGAGCGGCGGTGGCGTGTTGACGGCGTGGATTGTGGGCACTACTGATCGGTTTCGGGCAGCGGTGGTGGTCAAGCCGGTCATCAACTGGATCAGTTTTAGCCTGAGCGCGGATTTGCCGGCTTTCTTCACCCAGTACTGGTTCCCCAAAATGCCCTGGGAAGATCCCATGGGCTACTGGCAGCGCTCGCCCCTGTCGCGGGTGGGCAATGTCACCACACCGACCATGCTGATGTCCGGGGAGGAGGACTGGCGCACACCCCTGTGGGAATCCGAGCAGTTTTACCAGGCCCTCAAGTTGCGCGGTATCGACACCGCCCTGGTGCGGATTCCCGGCGCTTCACACAGCATTGCGGCGCGGCCCAGCCAGCTGATTGCCAAGGTGGCGGCAATCCTCGAGTGGTTTGATCGACACCGGGGCACTGGCGGTAGCTCCGACAAGGGAAGTCGCAGGCTGCCCGACAACTGAGGCTGGCGCAGCCTCAGTTGTTGATCATGACCGTAAAAAATTCCATCGAGCGATACTGGCTGCAAATAAACTCGGTGCAGGTGTCGTCCACATTGATGAGCATTTTCAGTACATCGCCAAGATGGCCGGCCTGGAACTTTGAGGGTGAGGCATCCAGATAGAGGCCAACGGCATTTCGCACCTTGATCAGGCGACCGGAGCTGGATTCCTTCGGGTCCGGGACCACCGTTGACCAGTCCAGGCACAATCCCCACTCGTCAACAAAGGGCTGTATCGACGCTATTCACGCGGCATCTTGTTATAGTTGCCGCAGTGAAATGTTATCGAGGTGTGCCGCCCATGGTACGGATTTTCCCCAGACTGCTGGGCGCCTGTTTGTTGTCGGCGTCAGCCTCCAGTGTGGCAATAAATTTCAATGATGAACTGACCCGTGACATTGACATCGGTGCCAAGGGCAGCCAGATCATCCCCTATGGTTTCTACAATGGCAGCACCGGACTGGCAGTGGCGGCGGTGTTTCTGGGCAAAGGCTACATTCAACCCCAGGTATTGACCGTGGCCAACGCCTTCGTCGGCAGCAGCGGTTCATATACCCTGTTCCTCGCCAACTCCGACATGAAAATTCCCTGGTCGAAGCGGCTGTTTGTGGACCAGGTCGCCATGTATTCCGATTGGGACGAGGTGGACACCTATCAGGACGGCAACCCGGATTTTCTCTTCGAGCGAGCAGGTTCCAATAACTCGCATGAGGATAACTTCATTGAGGCGGAGGGCGATGACCTGTTTGCCTTCTTTAATTTCAAGTATCTGCTGCCTCTCGGTGACGGTCGCGAGACGCCGCCGCATGCCTTCAGCCTTACCAATGGCATTCTGGAACCCGGGTCCGAGGCCGGTGGGCACGGTTGGAATCCACTAGCGTCCGGGCGCACGATTCTTGAACTGCGCCCCTTCTACCGCAACCAGGATTTCAGCGACAAGGATACGGGGCGCGCGTACCCGAATGAAACCGCCGGCATCAAGGTTACGCTGGAGTACGACAATACCGATTGGTACAACAATCCCACCAAAGGCACCAACCAGCGTCTGACGTACGCGCGCGACTGGGGCCTGATTGATGATTCGGCGACCTGGACTGCGCTGTCGTTTCGCCACAGTCAGTACTGGAATCTCGGCGAGAGTGAAAAAGCACAGCAGCGGGTGCTGGCCTTCGATTTCTGGACCTCGCATTCTCCCACCTGGAACAACTCCCACACCGATGACAACGGTAACCAGGTTTTCAACCGGCCGCCCTTGTTTGAAGGCTCCTCTCTCGGTGGCCTGGAGCGCCAGCGCGGCTTTCCTTCCAACCGCTTTCACGACCGTTCCGCCATCAACTACACCATGGAATACCGCTACATGCCGAAGTGGAACCCGTTTCCGGATATTCCCTACATCAACAAATTGTTCATTCCCTGGTGGCAGTGGTTGGGCTTTGTTGAGGTGGGACGGGTGCACGATGAATATGATCTCGGCGAACTCCACTCCAGCATGAAAACTACGCTGGGTGCGGGAGTGCGGGCGCTGGTGTACGAACTGGTGATCAGGGTTGATGTCGGGGTGACGGAAGAGGGTGGCGAAGTGCAGATGTTCTTCAACCATCCCTTCTGACAAGAGGGACTGGATGCGGCACAGGTGGGCGCCGGGTTCGAGCATCGCCTCGGTCGCTACGGCGGCGCGGGAATGCGCGAGTGGCGGGCCTCGGTGACGAGGATGCAGGCAGAGCTCGCCGGACTCTACGGTCGCGATGTGGATGCCGCAACCCTGGATGTGCTGTCTGATCTGTACGATCTGTATCTCGGGGACAGTAATCAGCGTTTGGATTCGTCGACCAGATTGGGCGGCATCGACCCTATGTCATCAATCAGATCAATCACCCACTGAAATGGCTGGTGGAATCACTGGTCGATTATGTGCCGGTGGGCCCATGACCATGCCGCGGCTGCAAAAACGGATCGATAACTGGATTGAAGGGCAGCTGGCGAACCGCTAGCCCAGGCCTAGTGTCCGGGCAGGCCCATGCGGTTCTCCCCGAAACAGAATGACACCAGCCGGCTTAATTCACTGAGACTGCGACCGGATTCTTCCTGCAGTTGATTGAAAAAATTCTGGGCCGCGCTGAGGGCGCTCTTGCTGCCGGGGCCGGTATTGATGATGCCGTGATTGCGCAAGTAGCCCTCCACATCCCGGGTCAGCAGGAAGGTGTCCACACCCAGGCTGCGCAGGGCATAGGGGCCGGTATTCCCGCCCAGGCGGGTGCCGTGCTGCTTCAGGTACAACCACAGACCCACCGTATCGGAGCGGGGCCAGTTGGCGACAAACTCGCCAAAGCTGCACTGCTGCTGACGCCTGGTTGCCGCGATCATGCCGGCATTCTCACGAATGGCGAGCACTTTGCGGTGATTGCGGATAATTCGCGGGTCCTGGGCTTTGCGCTCCAGCATATCGTCGGGCATCAATAAAAGCTTATCCACGTTGAACTGCCAGAACAACTCCTCAAAGTTATCCCACTTGTTTTCCACCACCCGCCACACAAAACCGGACTGGAATATCTTCTTGCTGAATTCCGCCAGGTAGCGGTCGTCCGGGATTTTTTTTAGCTTCGCCTTGCTTACTGGTTTTGGCAGCAGGGTCTTCAGATAGGTCTCACCGCCCTTGCGCTCGCAGGCGGTGGTATAAATTTCTTCATAGTCGGGCATACGTCAGCCTCCCGAAGCAGGATGCCGCCGCACATCAGTGTGAGTGCGGCGACGGTGGTAGGTATTACCAGGGCTTTGAATTCAGGCATGCCACCATTCTAACCTCAAGCCGCCCGCTTTTTCCGGCGGAAGATAGCCGGGCG
>JAPUKZ010000187.1 GCA_027295405.1 Gammaproteobacteria bacterium | reverse complement strand
GGGCAGGCCGAACAGGAACCAGGGCCAGAACTGTCGGTACCAGGGAGTGATGCTCATTTTGCGAGCGGTATCAGGAAGCGGGATTCAGTGCTGGAACTCCAGCCACTGCCATCGTTGGCCTCGATGATGAATTCGAAGCCGGTACTGGGGTGTTGAAAGCCTTTCCCCGGTGCGGCGATTCGCAGGGGCAGGGAGCGCACCTCCGCGGCGTCCAGGGTGATCTCTGTGCTGCCGACAATACTCGCGTTTTCCAGCCCTTCTATGCGCAGGCTATAGCTGTGCATGTGTTCATCCATGTTCAGTATCCGCAGGGTGTATATATTTTCGATCTCGCCGCGGGAATTTTCGACAAACAGTTGGTTGCGCTCCCTGATTACGGTTATTTCCAGGGGAACGCGGGTGAGAATGCGCCAGGAAAATGCCGTGCACATGATCAGTAGTACACAGATGTAGCCAATCAGGCGGGGGCGGATCCAGCGGGTGTGACCACCCTCCAGCTCGCACTCACTGGTGTAGCGTATCAGGCCCGGGTCGTAACCTATTTTATCCATCACAGAGTCGCAGGCATCCACGCACAGGGCACAACCGATACACTCGTACTGCAGGCCGTCGCGGATATCGATACCGGTGGGGCAGACCTGCACACAGAGCTGGCAGCTAATGCAATCTCCCATGCCCTGGGCCCGGTGGTCAAGCCTGCGCTTGCGGGCACCGCGGGGTTCACCCCGGGCGGCATCGTAGGAGACAATCAAGGTATCGTGGTCGAACATCACCGACTGAAAGCGTGCGTAGGGGCACATGTACAGACACACCTGCTCGCGCAGCCAGCCGGCGTTGATATAGGTGGCGAGGGTGAAAAAAACCGTCCAGGAGACTGCCCAGTAGTTGGCCTGGAAGGTAGCGAGGTTATAGATCAGGTCACGAATTGGATAGAAATAGCCGACAAAGGTGACGCCGGTGAGGAAGGCGAAGCCCAGCCACATACCGTGTTTGAGAAACTTCTTCAGAGCCTTGCGAGGACTCCAGGGAGCCTGGTCCAGCTTCACCCGCTGGTTGCGGCTGCCTTCCGTGCGTTGTTCAATCCACATGAAGATACTTGTCCACACAGTCTGCGGACAGGTGTAACCGCACCAGACCCGTCCGGCAAAGACTGTCACCGTGAACAGGAAAAACGCAGCCATAATGAGCAACCAGGCCAGCAGGGGGAAGTCCTGTGGCCAGAACGTCATGAACAGTATATGGAATTTTCGCGCCGGTAGATCGAACAGCACAGCAGGACGCTCTCCCCATTGCAGCCAGGGCAGTAGAATATAACCCACCAGTAGGGGCCAGCCGGTAAACAATCGTAGTCGCTGGTAGAAGCCCTCAATTTTCCTGGTGTAGATTTTCTCGCGCTTCTCATACAGGTCGATTTCGGCGACCTCGGCCGGCGCCAGTTCTTCGACCTCTATTAGGTCTTCCTTATTCATCGAATGCCGCGCTGACCAGGCTGATCAATTGAGGCTATAAACATAGGCCGTGATGATGTGAATCTTGTCTTCGCCGAGCATCTCAGCATGGGCGGGCATCACCCCCTTGCGGCCATCGTGAATAGAGCTCATTACCTGCTCGGGATCACCGCCGTACAGCCAGACCCCGTTCGCCAGGTTGGGCGCTCCCAGCATCGGGTTGCCGGTACCGTCGGCGCCGTGACAGGCAGCGCAGATCATGTCGAACTTTTCCTTGCCGGCGGCCGCCTGCTCCGCATCGACTTCTCGACCGCTCAGGCTCAGGACATAGGCCGCGGTATTACGCACGCCGTCATCCCCGAGCATCGGTCCCCAGGCCGGCATGGCTGCCATGCGGCCATTGGTGATGCTGGTCTTGATGTTATCCGGGGTGTCACCCCAGATCCAGTCGCTATCGGAGAGATTCGGAAAACCGGAGTTGCCCCGGGCGTCGGCGGGCAGAAGGGCCATGATACAAGGGTACAGAATCATGGTGGTCATGGTTGCCGCGGGCAACTTGGCCACCTTGCGCCATTGAGCGCTGGGTTGAACCAGCAGGCCGACTGCGCGATTGAACATACAAGCTTACCTTTTGTTATTTTCAGGCTTCTATAATGACATTGGCGATGTCCTGCAAACCGCGAGTATCGTTGATGGTGATTTCCTTGTTACTCACTTCCAGTACGTCCAGTTTTTGCAGGCGGCTGAACACCCGGCTTACCGTTTCTACAGTCAGGCCCAGGTAGTTGCCGATGTCGATGCGTGACATGGGCAGGCGAAACCGTGTCGAACTGAGTTTGCGTCTGGCGTTGCGGGCGGAAATGCTCAGCATCAGGGCGGCGATGCGCTCCTCGGCGGTGTTCTTGCTCAACAGCGTGATCAACTGCTGGTCTTCGGTGATCTCCCGACTCATCAATTGGAAAAAGTGGCGTTGCAAATTGGGCATCCTGGCGCTCAATTCTGCCAGTGAACTAAAGGGGATTTCGCACACCGCCGATGTTTCCAGTGCCCGTGCCGAGCAGGCATGGGAGTTCTTGGCAATGCCGTCCATGCCCAGGATTTCGCCGGGAAAGTAAAAGCCTGTGACCTGTTCGCGGCCATCATCGGTAACCCGGTAAGCCTTGATAGCGCCGGAACGCACGGCGTATACGGCAGAGAAGGGGCCTCCCGCCTGGTATACGTGCTCACCTTTTTGCAGGGGTTTGCCACGCTGAACAATGTTGTCCAGCTTGTCGATATCGTCCGACTCGAGTGCGAGGGGAAGACAGAGACTGCTGAGTCGGCAGTTGCTGCAGTTCACCCGGAAATCATGGGTACACTGCCGAGGTGTTTCTGGTTGACTCAGCTCTTCTATCGGAATGGTCATCTTGGCCTCCATCTTATTCGCGCGATTATAGACGTTTATACCGTCGCAGAGTATCGCGGGGCGTTCGCTGCCGCAGGAGAATTTGAAAGGTATTGGTCAAAAACCATACAGATATTGCGCAGGA
>JAPUKZ010000186.1 GCA_027295405.1 Gammaproteobacteria bacterium | reverse complement strand
CCATTGAAGCGCGGTCCAACTGTTCCAGCAGGGCGATCAGCTCACCCAGTGAACGGGATGCCCGGTTGAAGATATACTGCGCCGCCTCGTCGCTCAGGGTCATACCACGACGCGAGGCGCGAAACTGAAGAATACGAAGTTTTTCGGCGTCGGCAGGCTCGGGCAGGTGGAAGACGACGGCCCAACTGAGCCGGGATTCCAGGTCGGCAAGCTCAATACCGAGCCGTCTGGGCGCTGATACCGCACCGAACAGCAGGCGGCAGCGGCTCATGCGCGCCCGGTTGATAAGGTGAAACAGGGCTTCCTCCCAGCTTGCTCGCCCGGCAATGGCATCCAGGTTGTCGAGACAGATTAGCGCAAGACCCTCTATGTCTGCCAATACCTCCTCCGCCACCAATTCACACAACTGTTCCAGCGGAAGGTAGAGTGCCTCACCGCCTGCCTGTGCATGGCAGGCTGCCTGTAGCAGGTGGCTGCGCCCGCTGCCATGCCCACCATGAAGATAGATACCGGGCTCCCCTTCCGGTTCATGCTGGCTTTCAAGGCTGGTCCGCAGTGGCAATAGCGCCTCGGGAAAGAGGAAATTGTCCAGGGTTGCCTCGTCGCGCAGATGCACCGCCAACGGTAACTGTGCGCTCTCAATCATCATCGCGCTGCTCTGTCCCCGAATAAAAATCACTCTCGGTGTAATAGTCGTGAATGTGTCGCAGGAACACCATAACCACTGCGGCAACCGGCAGCGCCACCAGCACTCCGGTAAATCCTGCCAGCTGTCCGCCGGCGAGAATGGCGAAAATAACAGCCACCGGGTGCAGGCCAATACGATCTCCGACCAGGGTAGGCGTGAGCAGGTAACTTTCAATCATCTGGCCAACGGTGAACACCAGGCCCACCCAGAGCAGGATATTCCAATCCTGGAACTGCAACATCGCCGCCACACTCGCCACGAGAATACCGACCACCGCCCCCAGGTAGGGGACGACACTGGCAAGCCCCGCGAGAGTGCCGATCAGGACGGCCAGTTCCAGCCCTATCAACCAGAGCCCCAGGACGTAGATTGCACCCAGGCCCAGCATCACCATGAACTGCCCGCGCAAAAACGCCCCGGTTACCTCGTCACACTCGACCGCCAGCTCCCGCGCCTTGCCCTGCCAATCCATCGGCAGCAGCGCCAGCGCTCGCGGCATTAACTTGTCCCAGTCTCGCAGCAGGTAGAATGCCACCACCGGAATCAGTACCAGGTTACCCAGCGACACCAGGAAATTGAGACCCGAGCCGGTTACATAGCGGCCCACACTCGCCAACATTCGTCCTACCGACTGCCAATTCTCCGCCAGGGTTTGCTTCACTTTCAAGGCCGGCAGGGCCTGCTCAGGGAGATTCAGACGCTGCTGAAACCAGGGTAGCGCCACCTCGGACAGCCATTGGTAGACGACGGGCAGGTTACGCACCATGGAATCCAGCTGATTGGCCAGTAACGGCACCATGATCAAAAGACTGACAATCACTACCAGCCCTATCACCGTAAAGACCAGTATTGCCGCCAGGGTACGGCCGCAACCTCTGCGCTCGAGCCAGTCAGTCAATGGGTCCCCGAGGTAGGCGATGAGAGCACCAACCACAAAGGGCGCCAGGATGGGCTTGAGCAAATAGACCAGCCCGGCGAATAACAGCAGGCCCGCCAGCACCATCAAGTCGCGGGGGGTAATCCCCCTGCCATTCAAGGTGTCCACTGGTACACCAGTTCAACCCCGTCCCCGGCATTCAGGCCTGCGCTTGCTTCGCGTAGCTGCAGGCGGCGATTGAGGGAAAAAAGGCGTCGCAACTGTTCTGCATCGGCCTGGGCACGAAGCCTGAAAATCATACTCGTGCCATCGACCTGGGCGGGGTAGGCAGTTTCGATCAATTCGATGCCCTCAAAATATGCCACCACCGCGCGGTAATCCGCATAGCTGTGCAGTGCATCCACGCGCACCAGCACATCAGCTCCCCCACTCTGCCCCGCTGCAACCGCATAGCGTTGAGCAAGGTGGTCGGCAACAAAGTCCACACCTGACGCGCTTAGCTGGTGAAGATCGCGACCGTAAAAACTACTGGCCAAACGTTCGCCATCACCCAGATACAACCAATCGCCCATCCAGCGACCGTCGAACTGGGCAGTCATGCGACCCACCAGCATGGTACCAACATCGTAGCGCCGGGAGCCGTGGTAGATCGCCAGCGCATTCAACTGCCAGAGATCGTGGATGGAGACACTTCGGGCGTCTTCCAGATCGTAGAGTGGAAACACCGCCGGCACCCCGCGGCGATTGAATGCCGCCATCAGCTCGGCAATCAATTGCGGATGGCTGTCGGCAGTTGCGTAGCGCCGACCACTCGCCTCGTCGACCACCAGCCATACCAGTATTGGTGGCCGATTCGCCGTCCACAGCGGTTGCTGCGCGTCCTTGAGCAGCGTGGTCACCAGCTGGGGGTCGTAGTGCATCTGCAAATTGAGGCTGCCGTCCTCTACACGCAAGTACTGATAACGCTGGAGATAGCGTCGATTGTCCGCCAGCGCACTTTTCACCTGGCCGTTATCCAAAACACCACGGCCACCGGAAACCTTCACCAGCACCTGCGCCAAACCCTCGCGACTGGCACGCTGTAAAGCCGGAACACTGTGATCTTCAACCTTCACCTCGGCGCGGTAAAGATTTTCAACAATCACGGCCAGGGCACTGGGTGGCCCAAAAATTAGTGCCAGCAGCAGCAGTTTGATTAGCTTTCGAGGTCGCAAGAATCGGCTCGTTGATATCAATAATGACAAACCATTTTAGCAGTACCGGGGTAGCGCCGGACAGGATAGAATAGCGCCTTTTTCCGCTGGCGGATTTCACCCATGAGCACTGACCCGACGCGACCCTCATTGAGTTACAAAGACGCTGGCGTTGATATCAATGCCGGCAATGCCCTGATTGAGCGCATCAAGGGTGTGGCCAGGCGAACACGCCGACCCGAGGTATTGGGCGGCCTGGGGGGCTTCGGCGCGCTCTGCGAACTGCCTTCAGGCTATCGCGAGCCGGTATTGGTATCCGGCACCGATGGCGTGGGCACCAAGTTGCGTCTGGCCATGGATATGGCCAAGCACGACACTATTGGTATCGACCTGGTGGCCATGTGCGTGAACGACCTGGTTGTTGCCGGCGCCGAGCCACTCTTTTTCCTCGACTACTACGCAACTGGCACCCTGTCCGTGGACACCGCCTGCGCTGTTGTCGAGGGTATCGGCCGTGGCTGTGAACTGGCGGGCTGTGCACTGGTCGGTGGTGAAACGGCCGAAATGCCGGGTATGTATGAGGGAGAGGATTACGATCTCGCCGGCTTTTGTGTAGGCGTCGTCGAGAAGGCAGACATCATCGACGGCAGCCAGGTTGCCGCCGATGATGTGCTTATCGCATTGGCTTCCAGTGGGCTGCATTCGAACGGTTATTCGCTGGTTCGAAAAATCCTCGAAGTGAGCGAGGCTGACCTCAACCAGGACTTTGGCGCCAGCACGCTGGGGAAAACCTTGCTCGAACCCACGCGAATCTACGTAAAATCGATTTTGCAGCTGATGAAATCAGTGCGGATCAAGGCCTTGTCCCATATCACTGGCGGCGGCTTGCTGGAAAATCTGCCGCGGGTGTTACCCGAGGGCGCTTGCGCCCGTATTGACACCGGCAGCTGGCAATGGCCAGAGGTATTCAGTTGGCTACAGCGTGCAGGTAACGTCGATCACAAGGAAATGTATCGCACTTTCAATTTCGGCGTCGGCATGGTCTTGTGTGTTGCCGAAGCGGACGCCGGGCGAACTGTTGAAGTATTGACCGCAGCCGGGGAAACCGCCTGGTGCATTGGTCGCATCGAAGCTGCCGATGATCTCGAAGAGCCGGTGATATTGACCGGCGCATGAAAATTGCAGTTCTGATTTCCGGCAGTGGCTCCAACCTGCAGGCATTTATCGACGACGCTGCCTGCGGCAAGCTGAGTGCCGAGATCGCGTTGGTACTGAGTAATCGCGCCGATGCTTTCGGGCTACAGCGCGCCGCCGACGCGGGCATCGCCACCGCGGTGGTTGATCACAAAGCCTATGAAAAGCGTGAAGACTTCGACCGGGCCATGCTGGATGCTCTCGCACCATACAGCGTAGACCTGGTTATTCTCGCCGGCTTTATGCGCATACTGACGCCGGTGTTCATCAGCACCTACAGCGGTCGATTGCTCAACATTCACCCCTCCCTGCTCCCCAAATACACCGGCTTGCATACGCACCAGCGCGCCATCGATGCCGGCGATAAATGGGCCGGAGCGACAGTACACTTCGTGACCGAGGAACTGGACGGCGGCCCACCGATTGTGCAGGCCAGGGTACCGATACTCAGGGACGATAATGTGGACGCACTGGCCGCCAGGGTGCTCCAGAGAGAACACCGTATCTATCCCCTGGCGGCGCAGTGGTTTGCCCAGGGTCGCCTGCGCCTGGATGCACGGGGCGCGATTCTGGACGGTGAAGTACTGGGCCCGGGCGGGTTTCAGCTGGACGAGCCGATCTCCTAACGCTGCCCCAGGGAGCGGGCTGCTTGTTCTACCTGGCGCTGCTCTGTCCTGATCCGTTCACGCGCCACCTCATCCGGCGCCATTTGCAGGGCATGACCCAATTGCGCCCGGGCCGACATCATCCGCCCATTGAGGAAGAAGTACTGCGCACGGGACTGATGCAGGCCGTAGGTATTGCCGGACAAGCCCTGGGTTTCCGCCAGTACATACCAGACAAAGGGATCACTGC
>JAPUKZ010000185.1 GCA_027295405.1 Gammaproteobacteria bacterium | reverse complement strand
GTGGGAGAGCGCGGTGGCAAGCTGTCCGGCGGCCAGCGCCAGCGCATTGTCATTGCCCGGGCCCTGGTCAACCGCCCGCGCCTGCTGATTCTCGATGAAGCCACCAGTGCCCTGGACCCGGACAGCGAGGATGCCATACGGCAAACCATGGAAGGCCTCAAGGGTCAACTCACGATTCTCGCGATTTCACACAATCGGGCGATAGTGGAAGCCGCCGACCGGGTCTACCAACTGGTGGATGGTGGCGCCAGACAGGTCGAGTCAGGAGCCGACAGCCTGCTGCTGAAATAGGCAATGCACGGCGGCGACGGCGGCATCCAGGTCGCTGGCACACAGCGTTGCGGTTGCCGTGTCCATCTCCCCCAACCAGGCGGCGCGGCCGGCCTGTACCAGATTCTCGTGCACCAGGCTGATATCGCGACTCAAACGCTGCCAGCCCCAGCGCATCAGACCGCGATACAGGAGTCCTCCCAGGCGAAAATCATTATCAGAGTCCGCCCCCGTACACTCCGCTTGCATGGCATAGCGGCCACTGCCCAGATCAAACATCGTCACTGGCCGGCCAGTGGCGCAGGCTTCTGAGAGCATGGAGATACTGTCCGCGGTGACAATGAACCGATCCGCCAGGCCGAGCATGCCAAAATAGGGATTAGCATCGTCAGCGGGGCGCCAGTGATAGAAATAGTGGGGTACCTCCAGGGAGCGTTCCAGTACCTGCGCCGCAGCCATCGCCGTGCGCGAACTGGTACTGACCAACAGGGAACCTCCAGCGCGTTGCACCAGGGCGTTGGCCTGTCGCGCCAGGCGCGCTGCAGCCTTTGGACCAAAGGTAAACGGGCCACTGTTGCCACCGACAATTAGCGCCGTGTAGGGACCCGGCAAGTGTTCAAACTGCTGCTGCCACTGCCCGCCCGCATGCTGCAAACGCTGCTCACTGACCCGGTGCAGGGTGAGTGAATTCTGCAAAACATTGTCCCGCCGGGGCAGGCGATACTGGGGCGTAGTGATCACCAGCCCAAAACAGCTGGGGTCGGCCCAGGGTCGACCCACATGCACAATTTTGGGCTTGCCAACCGCCTGATCGCGAATCCAGCGACAGACTGGTTCATTGCGCATGCCCGCCGAAATCAACAGATCGGGCCAGGGAGCTTGTAACGGGCTGGACTGATTGATGTGAATCCCGCGCAGGTCACTGCCACGAAAAATATTGGTCAGAAACTCGTACTTCCGATAGCTCAGGCACTTGATTTCAAACGGCCAATCCAGCGCCTCAGCCAGTGCCCGAATCTGCGCGCGCTCGCCGGCACGATAAGCATCAATCAGCCAAACTACTGGCATTGGTATACGTCCGTGGGTATAGTTTCAAGCTCTGGAATCTAGCGACTTGCCGTTGACAGCGCAAGAGGCAAGGGCGGGATGCAAGACTCAAAAAGTTTCGGGCAGCAACCGCTGCACAGCATAAACCACTGCACGGAAACCATGCATATGGCGGACTACGATCAGTATCTTGATTTTATGTACGGCGCGCTCGGGGCACTGAACAAAGAAGGAGTGGAGTTGTCAGAAACCACCGACCTGGTGGCGGATATCGGGCTCAGTTCCCTGGAGGTGATGGAATTTATCGAGATGATCGAGGATGAATTCGATATCTCCATTCCGCTGAATATTCTCCCGGACATCAACACCGTGGGCCAACTCGCACAAAAACTGCAGGACTTGAACGACTGACAACCATGCTCTTCGATAAATTCCAAACCATGGCGGACTTCCAGGCCGAACTCGCCGAGAAAGAGGTCAAGCCATTCGGTGCCGTCACCGAAAAATTCCTGTCCCCCACCCAGGGCATAGTCGGTGGCTACGAGGTCATTCTCGCGGGCACCAACAACTACCTCGGCCTGGCCTACGAACCGAGCTGTATTGAGGCGGCGCGCAAAGCGGCCGAGCAATGGGGCACCGGCACTACCGGCTCGCGGCTGGCCAACGGCTCTTTCATTGGGCACCAGCTCCTGGAACAGGAACTGGCGGATTTTTACGGCGTCAGTCACGCCATAACATTCACCACCGGCTATTCTGCCACCATGGGCATGTGCGCCACGCTGGCGGGCCCGGGTGACGTAATCCTGCTGGACGCCGACAGTCACGCCAGTATCTACGCCGGGGTGAAACTCAGCGGTGCCGACATAATTCGGTTCAAGCACAGCAACCCGGATGACCTGGCCAAGCGCCTGCGCCGTCTGGGAGATCGCACCAGCAATACCCTGATTGTAGTCGAGGGCATCTACAGTATGCTGGGCGATGTCGCACCGCTAAAGGAAATCGCCGCGGTCAAACGTGAGTATGGTGGTTACCTGTTTGTCGATGAGGCCCACTCCCTGGGGGTACTGGGCGCCACGGGTCGCGGTGCGGCTGAAGCGGCCGGGGTTGAGGAGGACGTGGACTTCCTGGCCGGCACCTTCAGTAAGAGCCTGGGTTCTACGGGCGGTTACTGCGTCAGCCAGCACGCTGACCTGGACATTATTCGTTATTGCATACACGCCTATATTTTCACTGCCTCGGCTTCTCCCTCGGTGGTGGCTTCCACCCGCCAGGCACTGAAGCTACTGCGCGAGCAGCCTGAACTGCGTGTCAAACTGTGGTTAAACGCCAACCAGCTGTACGCTGCCCTGAAGGAGATGGGTTTGCCCCCGGGACCCGATATCAGCCCGGTGGTGGCCGTGGAACTGGAGGATCGGGACCAGGCCATTCGCTGCTGGAATGCTCTCATGGAAGCCGGAGTCTACGTCAACCTGGTCATTCCCCCCGCCTCCCCGTCGACCAATTTCCTGCTGCGCTGCAGCGTCAGTGCCGCCCACACCAGCGAACAGATTGACACCATCATCAGCGCCTTCGCGAAGCTGATCAAGAACGGACAAATCAGCTCCAGGCAGGCCAGCTGATGGATAAATTGCTTATTACCGGCAACGGCCCGTTGCAAGGCGAGGTGGCCATTTCCGGAGCCAAGAATGCCGCCCTGCCAGCCATAGCCGCCTGCCTGTTGAGCGCCGAAGCGGTTCATATCAGCAACATCCCGGCCGTGCGTGATATCGAAACCGCCTTGCAACTGCTGGAGCGAATGGGTTGCCGGGTAGAACGTGACGGCACCCACTTGAGTGTCGATGCCAGCCAGATAACATCGGTGCGCGCGCCCTATGAGCTGGTACGCACCATGCGCGGCTCGATTCTGTTGCTGGGCCCACTGCTGAGCCGCTTTGGCGAGGCGGATGTATCGCTGCCGGGCGGTTGTGCCATAGGTTCCCGACCGGTCAATGAGCACATCACCGGGCTGGAACGCATGGGCGCCGAAATCCGCATTGAGGCCGGCTACATCAAGGCCAAGTCAGTACGGCTGCGCGGCGCACATATTGCCTTCGATGTGCCCTCGGTAACCGCCACGGAAAACATCATGATGGCAGCCACCCTGGCCGAGGGCAGTACGGTCATTGAAAACGCGGCCAGGGAGCCCGAGGTAGCAGATCTCGCCATCATGCTCGGCCGGATGGGAGCACAGATCACCGGGGCGGGTAGTAATACCATCACCATCGAAGGCGTCCCCCACTTGCACGGGGCAACCCACCGGGTGCCGCCTGATCGTATTGAAACGGGCACCTTCCTGGTGGCTGCGGCAGCGACCAGAGGCAAGATTCGCGTCCTGGACACCAATCCTGCGCACCTGCAGTACGTACTGACCAAACTGGAGGACGCGGGTGCCGCGATCAGCCACGGGGAAAACTGGATTCAACTGGACAGCCAGGGCAAACAGCCACTGGCCGTGAATGTGACCACAGCCCCTTACCCGGCTTTTCCCACCGACATGCAAGCCCAGTTTGTCACACTCAACGCCCTGGCCGAGGGTAACTCCACCGTGGTGGAGACCATCTTTGAGAATCGATTCATGCACGTGGCAGAACTCCAGCGCATGGGCGCCAACATCGAGTTGCAAGGCCACACAGCTGTGATCCAGGGTTGCGAACGACTGCAGGCGGCGCCGGTGATGGCCACCGACTTGCGCGCCTCCGCCTCACTGGTAATTGCCGCTTTGGCCGCCGACGGCGAGACCAGCATCGACCGGGTCTATCACCTGGATCGGGGCTACGACAATATCGACGCCAAGCTGGCCAGGCTCGGCGCCCTGACACGCCGCGTCAGCACCAGCTGAGGGGGGCACGCCATGCCGCAGAGCTTCGCGCATATCTCCGACCCCCACCTGACCAGTCTGGAAAACGCCTCGCCCCGGCACCTCTTGAGCAAGCGACTGCTGGGCTATATTTCCTGGCGCCGCAAGCGCCGCGCCGAACACCAAAGCCGGGTACTCCAGGCGTTGCAAAAGGACCTGGAAAACTCCGACACGCAGCAGCTGCTGATTACCGGCGATCTCACCCATATCGGTCTGCCCGAGGAATTTGAACAGGCGGCCCGGTGGCTGCGGGAACTGGGTGATCCCACCGATATTGTTCTGGTGCCAGGCAACCATGACGCCTGTGTAAAAATGCCATGGCCAGACAGTTTCGCCCATTGGCAAGCCTATATGGACTCGGACCAGGACCGCGCGGAGACCTTCCCCAGCCTGCGGGTGCGCAACGGCATCGCCTTCATCGGCTTGAACAGTGCCTGCCCCAGCGCCCCGTTGATGGCGACCGGCACCCTCGGCAACCGCCAGTTGTCGAGGCTGGCACCGTTGCTTGAAGAGGCGGCAGCAGAGGGCTTGTTTCGGGTGGTATTCCTGCACCACCCACCGCTGCCAGATATAGAAAAATGGCGCAAGCGGCTCACTGACGCCGCAGCGCTGCGGGAAATCCTAGTGGAACTCGGTGCCGAACTGGTTCTGCATGGACACGCTCACCGCGCCCGCCAACACACGCTGGAGACCCGCGCCGGGAGCGTGCTGGTGGCTGCCGCCCCCTCCGCTTCAGCTCTGGGTCTGCACGGCGCGGATATCGCAGCCTACAGCCGCTATGCTGTCAGCACCACTGAAGGCGGCTGGGAACTGGACATAGAGGGGCGTCGGTATAACGCCCAGTGCCAGCGATTCGAGGCACTACCAATCCAGAAAATACCGGTTAGGCGCAAATAATCAATCGTCCTCCGCGGCCAGCCTGGCAAAGGAGCCCTGCACCAGTGCGTAATCCGCAACAGAGTCCACATCAACAGCCGCGTTGGCATAGGGCAGGATCACAACTCGCAGTCGCAATCCCAGTCGCTTGCTCAGTTTGGCCAGCGCTTCCTCCAGCGGCAACACCCCCAGTTGGTAGCGCAGTACTGCCCACCAGCCCAACAAGCCAATGACAACCCGGGGCTTTTTGCGCTCCTGTTCAATCTTGCGCCAGAAATTCGCCGCGCGGCGCCCCTCAGGCGTCAAAAAAGCGAACAGGTTGCAGCCGCAAAACTCGCCATCGCTGAAGCGCAAAACTGTTTTCTTCATGTCCGGATAGGCTTCCTGAACCAGGGCATAAGGCGCCAGGCCCACGGTGACATCAACATCATCGGCCAGGCTCTGGCGGCCAAAGGCGTCCACAATCTCCGGCGTCAACAGGGGATGATCGGCGGTCGTCAACAGCACCGGTTCATCCCTGGCCAGGGTTTGCATAACGTGGTAGGCACTGGCGCTGGGGCTCGCCTCGGGAGGCAGCCAAGCGATCGCCTGACTCTGCACCAGTTCCGCCAGAGGTTTATCCGTCGCTAATTCAGATTCTTCCGGTCCCGACAACACGATTTTGTGTACGACTTTGGAGGCCTGTAAGGCACCGATCACGCGGCGGACCATGGGCATGCCATCAATATCGATCAGGGCCTTACAACTGACGCCGGAATGGTCTATCAGGGAATCCGCTTTGCTGCGGTCACCCGCCAGTACGATGCTGGTAAAGTTGTGGCGATCCAGGTCTAGTTGCATAGGCTCAGGTCAGGTCTTTTTCGTATAAGCGATAGCGCTTGTAGGCCTTGCCGCCGATGGTTTCCACAATATTACGCATGCCGGCATTGTCCTCCAGTATCCAGCCCAATTCGGCCGTCTCCACCCCACGCGCTACGGCGTGCGGGCGCTGGGCGTCGGTTAGCATAAACACCATGGTGGGGCCCAGTCTTGAATGCTGGAACTGCTGCTTGACGCCCAGCAGCGGCACGCGCATGGACTTCGGGTGCCTGACCTTGAGGCGCCACAATAGCTTGGCCCAGCCGAAGGGCAACAGTTTACCCCCCAGGTCGCTCAGCGCTTCGTTAATGTTGGGCAAGGCGACCATAAAGGCCGCCGGCTCACCCTCGTACTCAGCAATCTGCACATACTCATCCGGCAGCAGCAGGCTCAGCGTTTTGACCAGATCCAGGTACTCCTCAGGGGTGAACGGCACAAACCCCCAGTTGTTCTGCCAGGCATCGTTGAAGATCTCACGCATCACCTCGGCTTCTTCTGCCAGCTGCTTGCGGCGCAGGCAACGCACCTTGACCTTGTCCGAGGCGCGCGCGGCCAGTCGGGTCATGATTGGAGGTGCTTCAAAATCCGTAGGTATCAGATAGGCCAGTAGATCCTGCGCCTGGTGGTATCCCAGTGCCGATACCTGGGTAGCATAGTAGGGACAAGCGTGTCCCATCATGATGTAGGGGGGGTACTCAAAGCCTTCCACCAGCAAACCCACCTCCTCGTTCACCGAGAGGTTATACGGCCCCCGCACCCGTCGCATGCCCTGCTCGCGCAGCCAGTCCTCGGCGGCCTCAAACAGCGCGGCAAAGACCTCCGCGTCATCGATGGCCTCGATCATGCCGAAGTAACCCGTGTCATCCTGATATCGCTGCAGGTGTAACTCATCGACCTGGGCGCTGATACGCCCCACCGGTTCACCTCCGCGCCAGGCCACCCAGGCCTGCCAGCGGGCGTGGGCAAAAAACGGGCGCCCGGGTGCAAAGCGATGCTTTTGCTCAAAATTCAGGGGTTGGATCCAGTTGGGATCATTCTCATAGACGCGCGCGGGAACCGCCAGGAAATGGCGCAGCTGGCCAGTACCAGACACCGGCTCCAGTGTTATTTTGAGGTCCTGGGACTCAGGCATTGAGGTGTTTTTCTGGGCTCGGGTAGGCTGAGGGCGGCAGTATAGCGTTGCCTTGCCGGGCCCACAACTGGCACCGGTGATCGCATACAGCTCTGGACTAATTTTTCGAATTAAGAAAAACCCTTATATAACAATGAATTGCAGGAATCGATAAGGGTTTTGAAGAGGATCATGCTGCAGACTCCCACAGGGTGGACGAATAACCGCGCTTAGTCCTCAATGATTTTTACTAGTTTCTGTAAGCTATTGGTATTATTACCTATAAGTTGAGGCAGCCGACTGCTAATATTGCGCCGCATCGGGACACCATAATATAACACCCGTGACAGTGGTGGCACTCTTTCTTGGTTGGGGACGTTAACCGCAGATTGTCAGGCCAAGGCCGGCAGTTTTTATCTGTTTTTTTGAATATTGGCAACTTTTTCGTCTTGTGTGCGGGGGATACATTTTGCAATTAGACGCGACTCCAACTGAACACCAGTTACCGTTTCGGGCGGCTGACTTCCAAACTTTGACCGAAGCCCTGGATTATGCAGCCCAGGGTGAAACCGGTATGAACTTTTACACCGGCCGCGGCGCCCTCTACACCAGCCTCAGCTACGGCGAGCTGCGCGAGCAGGCTGTTACATTGGCCCGTAAACTGTTGGGGCTGGGCCTGGAACAGGGCGACCGGGTTGCGCTGGTCGCGGAGACCAATCCCGATTTCGTGCGCTATTTCTTTGCCTGCCAATATGCCGGCCTCATTCCAGTCGCACTTCCCGCCACCATCAAGATGGGTGCCCACAGCGTGTACGTAAGCCAGTTACACCGTTTGCTGGAGGCCAGCGAGGCCTCGATTGCGGTCGCCAGCGAAGGCTATCTACCCTTCCTGCGGGAAGCCGGTGAAGACCTGGATGTACGCATGATCGATCTTCCCGAAGCCTTCGACCAGCTTGCCGCCGACGACCTTGAGTTGCCTGCCATTGATGCCGCCGGCGTCGCGTACATCCAGTACACTTCCGGCAGTACGCGCTTCCCTCGCGGCGTGATCATCGAGCACCGCACGGCTATGGCAAATCTGTCCGGCATCATCAAACACGGCATGGCCATCAGCTCCGAGGATCGCCTGGTATCCTGGCTGCCTTTCTACCACGATATGGGCCTGGTGGGTTTCGTACTGACGCCAGTGGCCGCACAAATATCGGTGGACTACCTGGATACCCGCGAGTTCGCCATGCGTCCGCGCCAGTGGCTGAAACTGATGACGGAGAGCCGTGCCACCATCTCGTTTGCCCCCTCTTTCGGCTACGATTTATGCGCGCGTCGGGTTCGCCCCAACGATATCGCCAGCTACGATCTGAGCCGTTGGCGAGTAGCCGGAATCGGAGCGGAGATGATTCGCCCGCAAACCCTGGACCATTTCGCTGAGATACTGGCCCCGTGCGGTTTTGACCCGCGCGCTTTCACCGCCTGTTACGGCATGGCCGAGTGCACCCTGGGGGTCAGCTTCTCACCCCTGAATGAAACCTATTCCACCCACTATATCGACAGCGATCACCTGGCAGATTTTCACCAGGCGGTGTTGATGGATGAAGAAGATTTCGACGGCCGCGGCCGCCACTTCGTCAACTGCGGCAAGCCTCTGCCCTGCTTCGAGGTGGAGGTGCGTGACGATGACGACCAGTCCCTGCAAGACTGGCACAGCGGCGTCATTTATGTGCGCGGTCCCAGCGTTATGTCCGGATATTACAACCGTCCCGAGGAATCCAGCCAGGTTCTGTGTGACGACGGCTGGCTGAACACCGGTGATATCGGGTATATTGTCGACGGCAGCCTGACCATCACCGGGCGCAAGAAAGACCTGATCATTATCCACGGCCGCAATATCTGGCCCCAGGATCTGGAGCACATCGCCGAGACCCAACCGGAAGTGCGGGTTGGAGATGCGCTCGCCTTCTCCGCGCCTGATGCCGACAACGATGAACTCTGTGTACTGGTCGTACAGTGCCGTGAGACCGATCCCAACAAACGCTTCAACCTGGTACGCCGTTTGACGGCACTGGTACGCATGGAATTGGGACTGGACTGCTATGTGGAACTGGTTCCCATGCGCTCCCTGCCCAAAACTTCCTCCGGAAAGCTGTCTCGCGCCAAAGCCAGACTGGACTTTGTTGCCGCCCACGATGCCGACCGGCTCAGCGCGGTAGCAGAGGAAGTCAAGCTGAGGGTCGCCTCAGCTTAGTTTTGGGTACTCCCCCCCTGCTCGTCGCCGTCACCGGGGCTACCGGTTTCATAGGCACTATCTTGTGCACCGAGTTGCGCAAGTCTGGCAACCGGGTGCGCGCTCTGGTGCGCAATCCCGATCGGGCACGGGTGCTGCAGGGCAGTGGAGTGGAGTTGCTCACCGGCGAGCTGGCCGATCGCAGCAGCCTGGAGCAGCTCCTGAGCGAGGCCGATGCGGTGATTCACTGTGCCGGTGCGGTGCGGGGCAGTTCGCAACAACAATTTGACCAGACCAACGTCGCCGGCACCGAGGGCCTGCTACAGGCCATGTTGGCGCAGGGATCGCCACCGCGCCTGATAATGCTGTCCTCGCTGGCCGCACGCGAACCGGAGCTATCCTGGTATGCCAATAGCAAATACCGGAGCGAAGTGCTGCTGCGGGAGCAGGGTAAGGGCCTGAACTGGATCACACTGCGGCCACCGCCGGTGTATGGTCCGGGGGACAAGGAGATATTGCCGCTTTTCCGCGCCATGTCCCGTGGCCTGGCCCCGGTACCCGGTGCCATCTCGGCGAGAATTTCGGTAATACATGTCCAGGATCTGGTGGCAGCTATCCTGGCATGCCTGGACACCGCGGACATGCCGGCCACCGAGTATTGCCTCGGTGACGGGCACGACGGTGGCTACGACTGGAAAGAACTGGCGGAAATAGCGGAATCAGTGTGGCAGCGCCAGGTTCGCCTGCTGAGCATCCCGGGCTGGTTACTGGACGTCGTGGCCAGTGCCAATTTGGGGCTGGCCAGAGTACTGGGATACGCCCCCATGCTAACGCCTGCCAAATTGCGCGAACTGCGGCACCCGGACTGGGTCGTGGACAATGACAAACTGCAGGCGGTGATCGACTGGCAACCGCGGATTGGCCTGCAACAGGGCTTGATCGAGCTCAAGGAAACGGAACTATGACACGCACAAATATCACTATCAAACAGGGTCCTTGCGTTATAATGGGCGCCCTTGGCACAAGGGCGCCCAGGGCGCCAGGTGAGAGCCGGTTTGGCTGAATTTATTCTCGGAAACTCGTTGAGCGGGGCGGCCCGCAAGTACCCGTTCATACAACGGGTGTTGTGGCGTATTGATTTCGCACTGGTCTGGAGCCTGATCAAGGTATTCAGCCTGCTGCCCCCGGATACGGCCTCCAGGTTCGGCAGTCTGCTGGGGCGAGTGGTGGGCCCGCGTCTACGCCGCAAAACCGAGATGTTCAGGGAAAACCTGTCTATCGCTTTTCCGGAAAAATCCGCCGCCGAACTGGAGCAGCTGATTCTGCAGTCCTGGCGCAGCGCCGGGCGGGTATTGGCCGAGTACCCGCACTTCAACAACATCTACGAGAGCCGCGATCGCCAGCGTCTGCATATTGAGTTGCTGGACCCGACACTCACGTTCGGGGAGGACTGCCCTCCGGTCGTGGTCGTCGGCGCTCATCACTGCAACTGGGAGATGGTTGCCTCCGCCATGGGCAAATTGGACATACCCAACGTCAGCTTGTATACACCACCGACCAACCCTCTGCTGGATCAGATGTTGTCCGAGTCGCGCAAGAAGCTGAACTGTGAGCTGATTCCTCGCGACAATGCTGCGCGGGTGTTGATACGGGCACTCAAGGCAGGGCGCAGCGCCGGGCTGGTTATGGACCGACGCGTGGATGATGGCATACCTGTACCCTTTTTTGGCCGCGACAAACCCTCTACCCTGCTGCCTGCCAAACTGGCCCTGAAGTTTGGAATTGAGCTGATTCCTGCGCGCGTGGAGAGGCTTCGAGACGCCGAATTCAAAGTCAGTTTTTATCCGCCGGTGCATCCCACCGACCCCAACGCCGGAGAAACCGAGCAGGCGGCAGATATGATTCGACAGGTTCACGCACTGTTCGAAGACTGGATACAGGCGGAGCCCCAGGACTGGTTCTGCCCCAAGAGAATGTGGCCGAAAAACGCAACCGACAACGCCGACACCAGCGCAGATGATTCCGAGGTCAAGTCATATGCAGCCTAAAGCCGAACATCAATCCATACGCCTGTTCGAGAACGACTTCCTCGAACGGCTGACCCATGTGCATCCGATTGTGCCGCTGGTCTTCTGGTCGCCCATAGTCGTCTACCTGTTGTGGCGCAGCATCTTCGTGCATGAGTTACCCGCCGCGGGACTGCTGCTGATCGCCCCTATCGCCATTTTTGTGTGGACATGTACCGAGTACGCCCTGCACCGCTTCGCCTTTCATTTTCCGGCAAAGAGCAGGCTGGGCAAGTGGCTGGTATTCCTGTTCCACGGCATCCACCACCATGACCCCAAGGACAAGACCCGTCTGGTCATGCCGCCCAGCGGCTCAATCCCCATCATGCTGGGGCTGTACTCCCTGTTCTCACTGGTCGTGCCACAGCCCTGGCTGGAACCGTTTACGGCGTTTTTCATCATCAGCTACCTGATCTACGACTATATTCACTACGCCACCCACCACTTTCCCATGAAAAACCCGGTGGCCAAATATCTGAAGTTGTACCACCTAAAGCACCATTATTCCGGTGAAACCGGCCGCTACGGCGTAAGTTCCCCACTGTGGGACAAGGTGTTTGGCAGCATGGGCAGCAGCAACTAATACCGGAGACCAGGCACCCGCTGTGGCCCAGTACTACCTGATACCGAAAACCGCTGCTCGCGCCGTTCCCGCACTGGGCGCGCTGGCGCAGAAGATCGAGGCCTGGTTCCTGGGCAGCTGCTTTTGGCTGCTTGGCCGGCTGTCGCCGGAGCGTGCGTCCACTGTGGCAGCCGCTGTTTTTCGCTGGCTGGGCCCGCGTTCCGGAAAAGCCAAAAGCGTGCGCAGAAATTTCGCCATCGCCTTTCCGGAACTGAGTGAACAAGAATTGGAGGACACTTGCCGTGAGGTGTTTGGCCAACTCGGGATGGCGACGGCCGAGCTCATAAAGATGCGGCAGATATGGGCAGAGCGCGACCAACGCCTGCAGTTCCAGATAGACGCCGCGGCCCGGGAACATCTTCAGGCGAGCAAACCCACGGTGTTTGTCACCGCTCATGTCGGCGCCTGGCAGCTGACCAATCTGATTTCCCTGCACCAGAACCTGACCATTACCACCGTCTACGCGGCGGAAACCAACCCCATCATGCAGCAGATGTTTTACCAGATGCGGGAAGCCTTCGGGGTAAAATTGCTGGCCAGCGAAGAAGGCGTACGCCCGCTGCTGCGGGAGCTGTCAGCCGGTCACAGTATCGGCCTGGCCATGGACAACCGCCTGGACAGTGGCGAGCCAATCCCGTTCTTCGGGGTCGAGGCGCGAACTAATATTACCGCGGCAAGACTGGCGTTGCGCTCAGGGGCGGCCTTGATTCCAATCCGCGCGCAACGCCTGCGCCCGGGGTTTTTCAAAGTGACGGTCTACGCGCCGATCGTCAGTCCCGACCCTGAAGCAAGCACACAGGAACAGGCCGTGGCCATGACCCGTCGCATTAACGAGCACTTTGAAGAGTGGATCCGGGAGACCCCGGAACAGTGGATGTGCCTGAAACGGCGCTGGCCCACGCCCGGCAAACCCTAGGGCTTGTGCGAACGGGCCAGGTATTCGTGACTTTGCATTTCCTGCAAACGACTGACCGTACGGCGGAACTCAAACTCCACGCCCCCGCCTCGATATAGCTGTTCCAGAGCTACCTCTGCCGAAAGTACCAACTTGACGTTGCGATCGTAGAATTCGTCCACCAGGTTGATTAAGCGGCGCGCCTGGTCATCCCTGTCCCGTGCCAGCTGCGGTACGTTGGCCAGCAATACCGCGTGATAGATGCGGGCCAACTCGATGTAATCGTTCTGGCTGCGCGGCCCGTCGCATAACTCGGCAAACTCGAACCAGATAACATCGTCCGCCACCCAGCGAGAACTCAAGTAGCGGCCGTTGATCTCGATGCGCTCCCAGGATTTGCCGGGCTCTGGCGCCAGGCTGTCGAAACTGCGCTTGAGACTGAGCTCTGCCTCCGCGTCCAGCGGCCAGTGATACAACTCTGCCTTCTCCAGCGCTCGCAATCGATAGTCAACCCCGGCGTCGAGGTTAAGGACCCGGGTGTGCTGTTTCACAAGTTCAATAACCGGTAAAAATCGCTGCCTCTGCAGCCCGTCCTTGTACAGATCATCGGGAACGATGTTGGAGGTGGCAACCAGGCTGACCCCGCGTTCGAACAGGGCCTCCATCAGCCCACCCAGGATCATTGCATCGGTAATATCTGAGACGAAGAACTCATCGAAACAAATCACCCGCGCTTCATCCGCCAGCTTGTCGGCAATCACCCACAGGGGATCGCTGGTATCCTCAAGTGCCGTCAACTCAGTGTGAACACGCTGCATGAAACGGTGAAAGTGCAATCGCAGCTTGCGTTCGAAGGGCAGGCAATCGAAAAAAGTATCCACCAGATAGGTCTTCCCGCGACCCACCCCGCCCCAGAGATACAGCCCCCTGACCGGTTCAAGATGCGCGGTGCCGCGCCGTGCCTGCCACCAGCGTTGCAACGGATTGCGCGCGGCCCGCTCCCGTTCCGCCGCGCGCAACTCCTGATACAGCGCATCCAGCGCAACAACAGCCTTCCGCTGCGCGCTGTCTTCGACAAAGCCCTCGCGTTGCAAGTCCGCCTGGTAGCGCTGCAAGGGGGTAATCATGTATCCGTGGTTCTCCGGGCGTCTCGCTGGGGCCACACTGTAACCAGTCTCTCCTATCATTGGCAACGCCAGCCTTCAATGCTACAGCCAGCCTGCGTAAGCGGTTATACTGCACGCTGTTCGTTTCGGACTACTTGTTTCTCACTACGCCAGAGGTAATCTTTGTGTACAGTACCAACACCCTGTTATTAGCCATTCTCGTTGCACTGCTTGCGGGGGCTGCGGTAGGCGCTCTGCTGAGCCGACGCCTGTCACCTGACAGCCAGAAACACAGAGAATTGGAACGCAACCTGGACCGGCTGTTGCAGCAGCAAAAAGATTACCAACACGAAGTGGTAGAGCATTTTTCCGATACCGCCAAGCTGCTCGGGAATCTGGCGGTAAGCTATCGCGACGTACATAATCATCTTGCCCATGGCGCCACCAAGCTTAGTGGCGGCCACCAAACGGAGTTGCAACCCATTCCAGAGGCTTCCATCGCACAGCTGGGCGCTAATCGGGGCCTTGAAGACATGCAGCAGCCGCTGGACTACGCACCGAAAAGTTCTCCCCACGAAACCGGCATGCTGAACGAGGAATTCGGGCTGGACAAGGTGGCTCCAGAGATTGAACCCGAGCTGGAAGCACCCATACCCGAGCACGCCTGAGCGCCGGTGTACTGCTTCACTAACGACGCGACAGCAAGCTAGACTGGGTTGACTGTATCAACGAACTGGTGCCCCAGCCCAAACGCGCGCACCAGTTCCTCACCCAGTGCCTGCACACCGTAACGCTCGGCCGCATCGCTGATGTGCAGGGCATCCCTGCCCATTTGTTGCGAGATTCTGGCCAGGACATCGGCAATCGGCGGTGACCGGCTAAAGCTACCCAGGTTTCCCACCGCCGCCGAATTGTCGGGCTCAAGGCTGCCCTCAACCTGTAATCCGTTGGGGCAGTAATCACTGAAGCGCTGTGGCTACAGTAACTTGTCCAGGTGGTCGACCACCTGTTGCAACATAATACCCATGCCTGCCTCCTTGATTTCGTCCCTGTGTGTATAATCCCGAGCCGCAACTCCGGGAGTCCACAACTTGTTCAAACAGGTCCTGCAGTTTATCACCTGGCCAGCCATCACCGGCATACTTGCCGCAATCATTATCTTGCAATGGTACGGCCCGCTCAGGCCTGGCCAGGTGCCACAAGCCCCCGCTGTCGCCAGCTACGCAGCCGCGGTAGAGCGCGCCGTGCCCTCTGTGGTCAACATCTATACCAGCAAACGCCTTCCCAGCCGCCGCCACCCGCTGTTCGATGATCCGTTTTTCCGCCGCTTTTTCCGCAACAGCGACAACCGCCGGGAGCGCATCCAACGCTCCCTGGGATCGGGCGTGATCGTTTCCGCAGAAGGATTTATCCTGACCAACCGCCACGTCATCGCTGACGCCGATGAAATACTGGTGGCACTGCACGATGGTCGCGAGGCATTGGCCACGGTAGTGGGCATTGATGTGGACACGGATCTGGCGGTCCTGCATGTGGAGATAGAGAACATCCAGGCCATCGCACTCGGCAATCCTGACCAGGCCCGCGTCGGCGACGTGGTACTCGCCATTGGCAACCCCTATGGCTTTGGCCATTCGGTGTCCCAGGGTATCGTCTCGGCACTGGGGCGTTACGGCTTGAATCTCAGCACCTACGAGGATTTCATACAGACAGATGCGGCGATCAACCAGGGCAACTCCGGCGGCGCGCTGATCGATGCGGAAGGTCGGTTGCTGGGGATAAACACGGCGGTTTACTCACAGACCAGCGAATCCAACGGCATCGGATTTACCATCCCCAGTGACCTCGCTATCAGCGTTATGCAGGATTTGCGGCGCTACGGTAAAGTCATTCGCGGCTGGATGGGGTTGGAAGTACAGCAGATCTTCCAAGCCGGAAGTCGGTCACCACATGCGCTCAGGGTGTCGGCCACTTATCCCGGCGGTCCCGCTGATAAAGCCGGTATTTTGCCCGGAGACTTCATTACCCACATCGACATGCAAGCGGTGCGCGATGGTCAGTTCGCCATGCAACAGATCGCTCTATTGCGCCCCGGTGACGCCATCGAAATCACGCTAGAGAGAGGCCAGGAAAGCCGAATCGTGCAGGCCATTGTCGGCGTCAGACCGGAACCCCAGCCCTAGGGAGCCGTTTTTCCGAGCTCAGGATTCCACGCGGCCGGGATCCTGCAGCCGGTATTCCGCCGAGCGCGCGTGCGCATCCAGGGATTCGCCACGGGCCAGGATTGCCGCCACCGGTGCCAGCTCCGCGACAGCGGCCGGGCTGCACATGATAATGGAACTGCGCTTCTGGAAATCGTAGACACCCAGCGGTGAGGAAAAACGTGCCGTGCCAGCGGTCGGCAGTACGTGATTGGGGCCGGCACAGTAGTCACCCAGTACCTCCGACGTGTAGCGCCCCATGAATATCGCCCCCGCGTGCCGTACACCTGGCAATAACTGCTCAGGGTCGGCAACCGACAATTCCAGGTGCTCCGGTGCCACCCGGTTGGCAATGGCCACGGCCTCATCGAGGTCCCGCGTTCGAATCATGGCGCCCCGGCCTTCCAGAGCTGCCGTGATAATGTCTCGGCGCGACATGGTCGGCAGCAATCGTTCCATACTGGCCTCCACTGCGTCCAGGAATTCCGCCTCTGGCGAGAGCAGTATCGCCTGGGCATTCTCGTCGTGTTCCGCCTGCGAGAACAGGTCCATGGCAATCCAGTCGGGATTGCTGAGCCCGTCACATATCACCATGATTTCCGAGGGCCCCGCTATCATGTCTATACCTACCTGCCCAAAAACCCGACGCTTGGCAGTGGCTACATAGATGTTTCCGGGACCGACAATCTTGTCAACCCTGGGGACAGTCTCCGTACCATACGCCAGTGCGGCGATGGCCTGGGCGCCGCCGAGGGTAAACACCCGGTCGACACCGGCAATTGCCGCCGCCGCCAGTACCAGATCGGAAAGTTTGCCGGTGGGTGCGGGCACCACCATCACTATTTCCTCCACCCCCGCCACTTTGGCCGGAATTACATTCATCAGCACCGAGGAAGGGTAGCTCGCTTTACCACCGGGCACGTAAACACCTACCCGCTGCAGCGCGGTAATCTGCTGCCCCAACAAGGTGCCGCTGGCATCGCGAAAATTCCAGGACTCCTGAAACTGGTGCTCATGGTAGTTGCGGATGCGAGCCGCGGCCACCTCCAGTGCCGAGCGCTGCTCCTCGGGGATGCTCGCCCGGGCCTGTTGCAGGCGCGATTGTGGCAACTCAAGCTGCGCCGCGCTGGCGACGGTCAGGCCATCAAGTTGGTGACTGTATTCGATCAGCGCTTCATCGCCACGGGCGATAACCGCGTCAATGATCTCGTCCACAGCGTTGAGCACCGCCTTGTCTTCAGTCTCGGACCAGGCGGTCAGTGAACGCAGTTGGACATCGAAGTCATGGCTGGAGCTGCTAAGCCGCTTCATGCATCCCGCCTCGCAACAGCCACCGTCAGGGCATCGATTATGCCCTGAATCGCCGCATGCTTGCCGCGCATGGCCGCCTTGTTGACCACCAACCTGGAACTGATATCGGCAATGACATCGATCGGCTCCAGACCATTAGCCCGCATGGTATTCCCGGTATCGACGATGTCGACGATGACATCCGCCAGATTCATCATCGGCGCCAGTTCCATTGCACCGTACAGCTTGATGACGTCGGCGTGCACGCCCCTTTCGGCGAAGAAGCGGCGCGCGATTTCGGTGAATTTTGTCGCCACCCGCACCCGGCTGCTCCCGGGAGTCCAACCGACCGGCGCGGCTGTCATCAGACGGCAGCGGGCGATTCCCAGATCCAGCGGCTCATATAAGCCCTCGCCTCCATTTTCCAATAGTACATCCTTGCCTACCACACCGATATCGGCGGCCCCGTGCCTGACATAGGTAGGAACATCCAGGCCGCGAATGACCAGCAAGCGCACTCCCGGTGCACTGCAACCGAATACCAGTTTGCGACTGTTGTCGATGTCCTCTGTGGGCTCGATACCCGCCTCTGCCAACAAGCGCAGAGTTTCCTTGAGAATGCGACCTTTGGTCAGGGCAAAGGTTATTTCAGTACTCATGCCCGGGCTTGCCACTCGGCAGGAGTATAGGTGCGGATGTTCACAGCGTGAATGGAACCATCAGCAATTTGTGCGCTGAGTACTGCGTACACCAGCTGCTGCTTTTGTACCGACCGCAGGCCCGCGAAGGCCTCGCCAATCACCAGAATATCGAAGTGGCTATCCTCGCCGGACACCGTCACCTCGCAATTTTCCAGCCCTTGCAACAACAGGGTTTTGACATCATCCGCTTGCATGGAGATTTCCTCCGCATAGAACTGTCCCGGCAGGGGCAAACAAAACGCGGCATTTTAGGGGAAACGCGCCGCAAAGGCGAGAGCTGCCCGGGCCGGCAGTCTCCCTAACTATCCAGGTCGGCGTCAATCCAGTTATCGATCACAGCATCCAGATCGCCATCTTTATCACGCACTGCGGCCTGGAATTGATTGCGGTAGACCTGGCCGAGATTGATCGATTCGACGATCAAATTCCGTAATTTCCAGACACCATCCTTACTGCGACGCATCTGGTAACGAATCACGTAGGGTTCGCTGGCGTCACTGTAGATCAGCTGAATAATGGAGGATTTGTTGCTCTCATCAGACTCCTCCTTGGGTCTTTGCACTTCCACCCGGCTACCACTAAACACCAGCAGACCCTTGCCGTAAGTCCGGACCAGGCCCACCCTGATTTGCTCTGTAAAGCGCTGCACCTGCCCGCGCAGCACCGATTTCCCCTCAGAAGACAGGGATTTGTAGTAGGACTTGCTGGCATACGGGCCCATGACGCCGCGGGCGAAACCGGAAAAATCCACGACATCATCGAGCACACCCGCTAACTCCCGGTAGTACCGATCCGGCTCCTCATCGGCGTAGACAGCAGCGCCCTCGACGATGGTCATTATCCTGCCCGATGCCAACCGCACGACCTCGTAGGCACTGCTGGATGTAGCGGCCGCATTCACGGGCGGCATGCACGCGAAAGACAGGGCCAGAC
The DNA here is from genome assembly GCA_027295405.1 of Gammaproteobacteria bacterium. GTDB lineage: Bacteria > Pseudomonadota > Gammaproteobacteria > Pseudomonadales > Halieaceae > JAPUKZ01. Next base: position 946 of record JAPUKZ010000185.1, on the reverse strand, counting down.
ACAAGGCCAGCGCCAAGTAGTGGTTAAACCTGCACAACATTTTTATTCCTTTGAAGCTAAACTTGCCTTTCTGTTCCAATGTTCCACTATATAGTAACATCGACCGCTCAGTGTCTATGACCACCAGCGGAATCCCGAGTTCAAAGCGCGGACGAGCGATACTTTAACAGGATTGATTGATTTATGCTGATCGCTTCGGCCGCAATACTGGTCGGTTTCATAATACTCGTCTGGAGCGCTGACTTATTTGTCGCAGGGGCTGCCGCCATCGCCGACAACCTGGGCATGCCACCCATTCTCATCGGTCTCACCATTGTTTCCCTGGGTACCTCGGCTCCCGAGGTACTCGTATCCATAAACGCGGCCGCTTCCGGTGCCGGTGATCTTGCGATCGGCAACGCAATCGGGTCCAACATCGCCAATATGGGTCTGGTGCTGGGACTGACGGCGATGGTGGCGCCAATACCTGTGCACCGCAACCGGCTGAAGCGGGAAATGCCCACCCTGCTGGCGGTTACCCTGGGCTGCGGCTTGCTACTGCTGGACCATGAACTGGATCTGACCGACGGCTTGCTGATGTTGGCGGTGCTGGCCTTTATCCTGATTGAAATGATCAGCAGTCAATCCCACGACATCAATGCGGCGGAAGAAGCCAACGTGGAAGAACTTCCCCACATGACCTCAACACGCTCCTGGATCAGTTTGTGCATCGGTCTGGTTCTCCTGATCGCCAGTTCCAAGTTGCTGGTCTGGGGCGCCACCAAGGTGGCCGTGGAACTCGGCGTCAGCCCTTTGGTCATTGGCCTTACCATTGTCGCCCTCGGCACCAGCCTGCCTGAGCTGGCGGCATCCCTGGCCAGTGCCATGAAGGGCCATGGCGAAATCGCCCTGGGCAATGTCCTCGGTTCGAATCTTTTTAACCTGCTGGGTGTCATGTCGATACCCG
>JAPUKZ010000184.1 GCA_027295405.1 Gammaproteobacteria bacterium | reverse complement strand
ACGACATGTATACGAGGCCGGTGACCCCGGGCTACTGGAAGCGACCCTGGAATACAGTGAGTGGCAGCGGGCGGCCTATCTGGAGGGCCTCGGCGGGAAAACCTACCTGCGCCTTCTGGATATGCACTACATACACAGTCGCGAGATCGAACGTCTGCAAGCCCTTGGCAAAGACGATCCGGCCCTGATTCGGCACCTGCGGCAACGCGTGCGGGCCGAGTATCTGCTGTCACAGTATCAGGGGGAAAAGCAGGCGGAGTTCCAGATAAATATAAGCAATGGCCTGGAATCTCAATTTGCGCTTAATACTAACCTCGATATGCAGCGCTTCAGCATGCTGAAGAAGAACAATTTTCGCAATGGTCGCAAAACCCTACAACAGATTGTGGAACTACTGGCCACGCAGGAGCCAGCCAACACACTGGAGTTGGCGCGGGCCAAGATAGCCCTGGGAGACTGGTACCTGTGGTGGGATTGGCTGGCGCGAGCACTGCAAAGCTACGAGGAGGCCTACGCGCTACTGGAAAATGACGATGAGCCGGCTACCGACCCGACAGCCCTGTTTGCCGAGTTTGTAGAATTACCGGAGGAGCCCATCTTCCATCCCGGGGCAATTTCCCCGCCCGCTGCCCGGCAGGCACGGGCGCTGGTCATGTTTGATATATCCCGGGTGGGTAGGGCACGGGAGGTAGAGATTGTAGAACTGGAACCAGCGGATACCCCGGGTGCACGCATCGCCTTGTTCCGCATGCTGCGCGAGATACGCTTTCGACCGCGCGTCAGTAATGGTGAAGTGGTTGCTGTGGAGTCCGTGGTGCGTGAGTACCTTTTCGAATATTAAAGTTGGTGGAGCGCGTCCTCTCCGACCAGGATACGCCATCGCCCATTACGTACGCCGTTCAGTATACTCTCTGCCGCTCGTCCTTCAGGAAGCTGCCACTTGCTTGACCAGTTCCTTGCCGATACCGCTGTTGCCGTCGGTCACGACGGCCGGTTTGTTTTTTGAAATCCTTCACTGTACTCTCCTTGCCGGGTCTGCGCTTATTGTAAGGCGGGGCTGAGCATCGCAAGAGCTGGCGGGGACCTTTCCCACGTGATTGGGCCAGCCCGATTAGGCTCCCCATCTTGCGCCAAACCAGTTAGAATACGCGCCCCTCCACAACGTTGCCCAGCCACAAACCCGCAGCGCCCAGAAAGGCCTTCTGCATGTCCACCCAATCCGCCACGGATTCCTTTGCGGATCTGGGGCTTCCCACAGCCCTGCAAAAAGCGCTCGCCAAGGTAGGTTATGAAACTCCCTCGCCAATTCAGGCCAGGAGCATTCCACCGCTGCTAGAGGGACGCGACCTGATTGGGCAAGCCCAGACCGGCACCGGGAAAACTGCGGCTTTCGCCTTGCCGATACTGGCGCGTCTGCAGCCGGGTGGGAAGTTGCCCCGCGCGCTGGTGTTGTGCCCGACCCGGGAGTTGGCGCTTCAGGTTGCCGAGGCCTTCCAGAGCTACGCCCGTTACCTCAAGAACTTCCATGTACTACCGGTTTACGGCGGCCAGGACATGCACCTACAGCTGAGGCAACTCAAGCGCGGCGTCGACGTGGTGGTGGGGACCCCGGGCCGGCTGCTGGATCATCTCCAGCGCGGTAGTCTCAATTTGAGCGAGTTGCAAACCGTGGTGCTGGACGAAGCGGATGAAATGCTGCGGATGGGATTTATTGATGATGTGGAGAAAATTCTTGGCCACAGCACCAGCAAACACCAGACCGTGTTGTTTTCAGCCACCTTGCCCCAGCCCATTCTGCGGGTGTCAAAGAAATTTCTGTCTGTACCGGCACACATCAAAATTCAGGCCAAAGCAGCAACGGTGGATACCATCGATCAGCAGTACTGGTTGCTGAACAATAACCAGAAGCTGGATGCCCTGACCCGCTTGCTGGAAACCGAACCCTTCGACGGGGTCATCGTTTTCACCCGCACCCGCGGCACTACTGTGGAACTGGCGGAGAAAATCAGCGCCAGGGGTTACGCTTGCGCTCCCATCAACGGCGACATGAGCCAGTCAGTTCGTGAACAAACCATCCAGCGTTTAAAAAAGAGCAAGATTGATATACTGGTAGCCACCGATGTCGCTGCCCGGGGCCTGGATGTGGATCGGATCAGTCTGGTTGTCAATTACGACATTCCCTACGATGCGGAATCCTATATTCACAGGGTCGGGCGCACCGCGCGTGCCGGGCGTGAGGGCAGGGCGGTTCTGTTTATCACTCACCGCGAGCGACGTCTGCTGCGCTCTATCGAAAAGGCCAGCGGAAAAGAAATACCCCCTATCCGATTACCCAGTGCGGAAGAGGTTTTGGCAAAACGCGTGCAGCGTTTCAAGCAGGATGTGATCGCGTCCCTGGCGGAACCCGTATCGCCGCTGCTGGTTTCACTGGTCGATGAGTTGTGTGTGGAGACCGGCACCAGTCCGCAGGCGCTGGCGGCCAGCCTGGTTAAGCTGTTGCAGCGGGATCTGCCGCTGGAGTTGCCGGCGGGGCTTGACAAGAAAAGTGCAAAAACGCGTGATCGCGGTAAGCGGGAGGATAGGAAACCTCGCAAATCCCGCGGCAAAAAATCTGCTGACGCCGTGGATGTGGAAATGGAGAGTTTCCGGCTGGAAGTGGGTCGGCAGCACGAGGTCAGTGCGGGCAATATTGTCGGTGCAATCGCCAATGAGATTGATATCGATAGTCAGTATATTGGGCACATCGATATTCATGAAGACTACAGCACGGTGGAACTGCCCAGCGGGATGCCCAAGGAGCTGTTCCAGCACTTGAAGAAGGTGCGGGTGCTCGGCCGGCCACTGGATATTAGTCGTCTGGACAAGGCCGCCGGGCGCTCTGGCAAGCCGGGAAAATTTAGCCGCAAGAAACCCGGCGGCGACAAAGCCCCGGGAGCTAAGAGAAAACGCTCGGTGGATGGCAAAAAGGCCAGATCGACAAGGAAACGGCAGGAATAAGCTATGCAGATATGGGTGGATGCCGATGCCTGTCCGCGGGTGATCAAGGACATTCTCTACCGCGCGGCACGACGCGTGGAGGTGCCGCTGATACTGGTAGCCAACCAGCCCCTGCAGGTGCCGCTTTCACCGCTGATTTCCACCCGGCAGGTGGCGGGTGGCTTCGATGTGGCGGATGACTATATTGCCGCGCAGGTTGCCGCCGGAGATATTGTGGTAACCGCGGACATTCCTCTGGCCGCAGAAGTGGTGGAAAAAGGGGCGCATGCCCTCAACCCGCGGGGGGAGTTGTATACCCGAAACAATATCCGCCAGCGTCTGGCGATGCGCGATTTTATGGAAGAAATGCGCAGTACCGGGCAGGTGAGTGGTGGGCCGCCACCCCTGAACCAACAAGACCGTCAGGCTTTCGCTAATCAGCTCGATCGGCTCATGGCCAAGCGAGCAGTTGCAGGCAAATAGGAGAACCCATGCTTCGAACCCTCAGTATTATCGGCCTCGCATTACTCAGTGCCTGCGTCACGACTGCAAAAATAACCCTCACCTGGGTCGCTGATGATATCCACGAGAAGGATCTGAGTGGGGTTCTGGTGGTGACGATCAGTGAAAAGCCGGAACCACAGCAGCGCTTCGAGCGGCGTTTCACCGCTGCGTTCAAAAAGCGCGGTGTGCATGCCGTGGCCAGTTACGAGCTGCAAGGCGGGGCCAAAATCAACAAGCAAGACATCATTGCCATGGGCCAGCAGGCACAGCTGGCTGCCGTGCTGGTGACGACCTTTGCCGGCAAGGACCAGCATGAGGTGTTACACCCGGGCCGAACCTACTACGGCATGCAGCCCAGGTGGCTGAGCTGGCGGCTACAGGCGTATATGTACCGCAAGTTTCTGGACGGCACCAACACCCCGGTCAGTTGAACGCGCGGCCAAAAAAGTCCCCTTCATTCCAGGCGGGCCGCTGCTCCTGGTTGCAAATATCCCTGCCTATATTGATATTGATTTGGGTGAATATGGCGGCACTTTCGTAGTCAATGGGCAGGTCTGCCTGGTCTGAGGCCTGGTGGTAGTGCTCTTTGTTGAATTTTTGCCACAATACTTCACCGTTCTCCTCCGGATTCTTTGAGGTAAAACCGGTGGCCAGGTAGATCGCTGGAATTCCCTGCTGCACAAACCGGTAGTGGTCGCTGCGCACGAAAATGGCCTGCTCCGGCATCGGGTCCGGTGTCAGCGTGATACCGGCTTGATGCGCGGCCTTTTCCACGGTGGACTTCAGATTGCTATGATCAGCGCCGAAGGCAATCACATCGGCGAAGGGAAATACCAGCACCGGCATATCCAGGTTGATATTCGCCACCATGGCATCCCTGGGAACCGTCGGATTCCTGGCGTAGTAGCCCGCCCCCAGCAGACCCTTCTCCTCACCGGTAACCGCGACGAACAGCACCGAGCGCTTCAATGGCTGTTGCTGCAGTGCTCTTGCGGTTTCCAGCATGATGGCGATCCCGGCAGCGTTGTCCATGGCGCCGTTATAGATATCATCCTCACCATTCTCACCCTTGATGACCCCGAGATGGTCCAGATGGGCGCTGTATACCAGGTATTCCTGTTTGAGCTTCGGGTCGCTGCCCTCAAGAACGGCGACGATATTCGGCGAACTGAGTTTCCGATGGCTGGATTGCCGTGACAGGGTGGCGGCCCCCGGAAGCTCAAAACCCCGGACCGGTTTACCCTCGGTATCAGCCTGGTAAATCTCCTCCAAAGGGGTGGGTGCACCTGCAAACAGTTCTGCTGCCGCGTCCAGGTTGAGAAAAGCATCGCCCTGCAGTTGCGGCCAGTATGCGTCGGGCTTACCTGTACCATCCAGCCAGTTCATGCGCGGCACATCCAGGTAGGGAAAGTTCTCCTCGTAGGGGAATACTTTTTCATCCCGGGGCGTGTGCACAATGATGCGACCGACCGCACCGTGTTCCGCGGCATATCGCGCTTTCTGGCGACCGGAGCCGAGATGAGCACCTTCTTCGGTGGGCCAGGACTGCGGACGCCCGGTCAGCATCACAGCGATTTTTCCCTCTACCTCCAGCCCCCGGTAGTCATCGTGATCGTACTCATCGGCGACAATGCCGTAGCCCACGAAGACCAGGTCGGCGGTGAGCTGCTGGGATGCTTCTACCAGGTCTGGTCTCATGGTGAATTGCTGCGGAAATTGCAGCACCACGTCTCCTCCGCTGGTATGCAGCGTCACCCCGGCACTGCCCTTGACCCGTCGGGCCTCCACCAGCGGTACTTCCTGGAAATAGCTGCCGGAGTTGCCGGCGGGTTTCAGCCCAAGTTTACTGAACTCCGCGGCGACATAGTCCGCCGCTACCTGGTAGCCCACGCTACCGGTATCCCGCCCCTTGAGGCTGTCAGCGGCGAGAAATTCTATATGCCCGCGCAATTGGGCTTGACTGACCTCACTGGTCGAGCTGCTAATCTCTGTCGGGGCGCAGCCGGCCAACAGCAGGCTGGCGGACATCGCTGCGGTACAGGCCAGTTCTGAAAAGTGTCTGGACATCTTTTTTTTCCTTGTTCGATTGGGCAACAAAGCACCCCGACAGCCGGTTGTGGCCGATGAAGAGTGCTCCGTGAGTGTAGTGCGATGCATGTTATTCTAGACCATCTGATTAAGAATGCTCGTCCCGGCAACAAGCAGCAAAGGTGTTTCCATGTCAGTCCAGGTCGCTCAAACCGATAAAGACGCTTTTCAGCGCGACGGTGTGGTTCCGCTGCGCCAGGTACTGGACGCGGATTGGCTGGGGCGGATTGCCGCCGCCATCGAAGCTGACATCCACCAGCCGGGCCCCTTTTACCACGGCTATGAAACTGAAGGAGAGGGCCGCTTTCACGGCAACCTGCGGCTGTGGGAAACTCACGCTACATTTCGGGAGGTGTGCCAGAATTCGCCACTGCCGGCTATTGCCCAACACTTCTTTGACTCGGAAAAAGTCAATCTGCTGTACGATCAGTTATTCGTCAAGGAAGTTGCCATGAGCCAGCGTACCCGCTGGCACAATGATCAACCCTACTGGCCCATCCGTGGCTGGCAGGTGTTGTCCATCTGGATAGCGCTGGACCCAACCACCGCGGCCAATGGCCGGCTGGAGTTCATCCGTGGCTCACATAAATGGGGTCGCTGGTTTCAGCCAGAAGTTTTTGGCAAAACTTCGGCTATCAGCCAGTACGAGCGCAATCCCGACTATGAAGATATTCCGGACATCGAGGCTGATCGCGACAGTTACGATCTCATCTCCTGGGATCTTGAACCGGGAGATGTGTACGTGTTTCATGGGATGACCGTACACGGGGCCGGGGCAACAGCCTGCAGGATCGAAGACGTCGCGGCTATTCCGTGCGCTACACCGGTGATGATGTGGTTTACGACGCGCGCACCGGAACCAGCAAACCGCTACTGTGTGACACACTCAGCAATGGCGACCCGCTGGACAGCGAACGCTACCCGGTAGTCAGAGGCTCCCTGCGCTGATCCATTCTTCGACCAGGTTTTCCAGTACCGTGATCGGCAGAGAACCATTTCCCAGCACCGTGTCGTGGAAGCTGCGCAGGTCGAATCGCTCCCCCAGTTGGTTTTCGGCGCGTTGCCGCAGCTGGCGAATTTTCAGCTCGCCAATCTTGTAGGACAAGGCCTGGCCGGGCCAGGTGATGTAGCGGTCCACCTCGGCGGTGATTTCGTGATGGCTTAAACCGGTGTTGTGAGCCATGAAATCGATAGCCTGCTGGCGCGACCAGCCGAAAGCGTGAATGCCGGTGTCCACCACTAGCCGGCAGGCGCGCCACATTTCATAAGTCAGGCGGCCAAAGTTGCTGTAGGGGTCGGTGTAGAAGCCGGCTTCCAGCCCCAGCCTTTCGGAGTACAGGGCCCAGCCTTCGCCATAGGCGGAATGGTAGAGAATGCGTCGGAAGGGGGGCATGTCCAGTTCCAGTGCCAGGGCTGTCTGCAGGTGGTGGCCGGGGACTGCCTCATGGAAGGTCAGTGCTTCCAGGGTGTAGAGCGGGCGACTGTTCAGCAACGAGGTGTTGATGAAATAGGTGCCCGGTGTAATCCCGTGCCCCGGCGCCGGCACGTAATAGGCCCCGGTGGTTCCTTCGGCGATGCTGGTGGGCCCCGGTTTGATGTCATAGGGCAGGCGCGGCAATACCCCAAACAGGCGCGGTAATTGGCCGTCCATGCGTTTGGCAATGCGTGAGGTCTTCTCCAACAGATCTTCTTCGGAGTCGCTGTAAAAGCGCGGATCTTCTCTCAGGAACTGCAGGAAGTCCTCGAATCCTCCGTCGAAGCCGGTGTCGTCAATAACCCGCTGCATCTCGCCATGAATGCGCTGGACCTCGGCTTTCCCCAGCTCATGGATATCCCGCGGCTGCATATCCGTGGTGGTGTAGTAGCGCACCACGTAGTTGTAGTAGTCAACACCGCCGGGTACGCCGGTAACACCTTCAAAGCGGCGGCAATGGGGGGCGTACTCGCGCAGGTAAAATTCAAGAAAAGCCTGATAGGCTGGAATGACCGTGCTCTCGATCAGGTCTGTGCCGCGGCGTAGAATCTCCTCCCTGTCGCTGACCGGAATCTGGGCCGGTATGGCCCGCAGCGGCGCGTAGAAGGGGCTGTCTTGCACATCGTTCACAATTTGCGCACGTATGGAGTGTTCAAAGCCCGACATTGACTTGCAAAAATGGGTGTGACCGCTGGCGACCGCTTCCTTGAGCAGGGCCATGTGCTCGGCGTTGTAGCGTGGATAGTCAGCCAGGCTCACCAGATAGCGGTCGTAATCCTCGCGCTTGAGGAAGGACATATTAGCCGGCGCATTGGCGAAGTAGGTATGCCAGCCACCGCGGTTGGTAATGGCGTAGAGGTGTTCCGGTTGA
>JAPUKZ010000183.1 GCA_027295405.1 Gammaproteobacteria bacterium | reverse complement strand
GGTGGAAGGGTTGCGCCGGCTCAAGGAGCTGGAAGCGGCCAGCTAGACTGAACAATCTATCCCCTTGTTTCACATCGCGGTAGTCCCTCGAGAACGCAATACGATATTTCAGGGGCTGCGATGAGGGTGAGCTATATCTCGCAACTTACTGTCGAAGCTCATAAAATTGGCCTAGACTAGCTTTTTAGCGCACGATCAAATGGCGAGTCTCTATGAACGTAAGTCGGTTCCTGACGGAGCTGAAGGGCAGGGGTGTATACCGTGTCGCTGCTATCTATGCGGCGGGCACCTGGGCGCTGCTGCAGGTTGCGGATATTCTTTTCCCGATGCTGGGTTTTCCAGCCTGGGCGATCACCACGGTACTGGCCGCCGCGGCACTCGGATTTCCCATTGCGATCGTGCTCGCCTGGTTGTTCGATATTACCCCGCAAGGCATTGTTGAAACTGACACTGTCGATATCAATTTTGAGCGCCTGCGGCTGTCACCGGCCCACCTGATTGAATTGACGTTATTGATGGCCCTGATATTCCTGGTCGGCTTTTTATACCTGGATCGACTGAGCCTTATCGGCGAGGCACAAAAACGCCATGCAGCCACCGAGGCGGAGGCGCGACCGTCTATCGCTGTTATGCCTTTCGTCAATATGAGCGATGCGCCCGAGGTCGAGTATTTTGGTGATGGCCTGGCTGAAGAAATTCTTAACCTGTTGGCCCGGCTCAACGAATTGAATGTCGCGGCGCGTACCTCTTCCTTTTATTTCAAGGGCCGCAACGACGTGGACATTTTACAGATCGCCGAGCGCCTGGGCGTGCGCCATGTGTTGGAGGGCAGTGTGCGGCGGCAGGGCAATCGGGTTCGTGTCACCGCACAGCTGATTGATGCGCGCGATGGCTTTCACATGTGGTCGGAGACCTATGATCGCGATTTCAGTGATACGTTTTTAATCCAGGATGAGATCGCGCGACAAGTCGTCGATAGCCTCCAGCTCATTCTTTCTCCCAACTCCCAGCAAATACTGGAGAAGCGCCCGGCTCTGGTGCCGGAGGCGTATGACTACTACCTCAGGGCGCGGGACTATATGCGCAGTTCACTGAGCGCCGATAGCCTGGATAGTGCCATTGCCCTGTTTACCAAGGCGATTGATCTCGACGGCAGTTATGTCGAAGCTTACGCGGGACTGTGTGATGCGTATCTGGGCCAGTACAGAAATCAATTAGACCCGGAACAATTTCAAAATGCCAGGTTGGCCTGCGATACCGTGCTTTCCCTGGACGAGCAGGCACTGCCCGTATATGTGGCACTTGGTAATCTTTACCGTTCCTCCGGCGAGTACGACCTGGCGCTAGAGGAGTTCAACAAGGCGTTGTCGCTAAACCCCGCATCGGTGGGTGCTTATGATGGTCTCGGTGAAACCTACAAGCGGGATAATAAACCGGGCCTTGCTGAAGCCGCCTTTCAAAAAGCCATTGAGCTGCAGCCCAACTATCGGCGTGGCTATGTGGCTATGGGTAACTTTCTGTTTGCCGCCGGTCGTTTTGAGGAGGCGATTCCGTACTTTCAGCGCAATACCGAATTGATGCCGGATGACGCCCAGGCTTTCACGAACCTGGGCGCCGCTTATGCATTAACGAATCAGTTTGAGCAGGCAGCAGAAGCATCTCGCCGTTCCCTGGAACTGGCGCCCACGGCGATTGCCTATTCCAATGCGGGCTCCAGTTTATTTTTCCTCGGTCGTTTCGAGGACGCGGTGGATATGTATCAGAAGGCCGTAGAGTATGCCCCTGAGAACTCTGAGTACTGGGGCAACCTCGGTGATGCGTACAAGTTCACCGAGACCATGTCAGAGTTGGCGGAGCCCATGTACGCCAATGCCATCAAGCTGGCATTGACGAATTTGAACGTTAACCCCTTCGATGCCGCCACCTTGAGCCTGGTGGCGCACTATTATGCCGGTATCGGTGACCGAGAGCAGTCGCTGCAATATATTGCTCGTGCGACAGCATTGGCGCCAGACGATATGTACGTCTATTATTCTGCTGTGACGGCACTCTGCTCGCTGGGTGAGTTGGATCGGGCGATGACCGCCTTGAAACAAGCGGTAGATCTCGGTTATCCCAGGGAGTTGGTGAGTGTCGATGCTGGTTTTCGTTCCCTGCGTGGGATGGAACGATTTGAAAATCTTGTTGCGGCACAGGAATAGCCCTGGCGCTGCATGCACGATCCACAGGAGATAAGAATGAAAAATAACGATAAGTATGGTGTGGGAGTTGATGGAGATTTCAGCCGAATGAGGGCTGCGCTGATGTTCTTGCTGGTTTCCATTTGTGGGACGCTTTCATGGTCCACGGCTGCGCAGGCGAGTGATCAATATATGGTCAAAGTTCTCTTTACTACTGCCGGGTGCCCGAATGACGTGAAGAACATGAAATATGTAAATGGAACATGGACGGGTATAGGGGCCCTCACACTCACAGCGGACCAGGACACCATTTACTGGCAGGCTTATGATCTCGCCGGCACTAATACTGGGAACAATACCTACAAAATATACTTCGACCCGTTCAAAAAGCCTTCTTTGACGGCGGACAGTAACGACAATGGTAAAACAAAAACTCAAAAGACAAAGAAAAACAACGAAATTCCCACTGGCGTAGAATTCAAGTACACAATCTGGGCGGATGCTTGTGCAACAGGCCCGCTTGATCCACGTTTCCAAGTGCAGTAATAGCACCGAACGATGGGGATTCTTAACAGCAAGGCGAAGTGACTCAAATAATGGCAGCCTACACCCCCACAGAGCGTTTCTTCTCACTGTTCACCACCGTCCGACCCCTTGAGGGTCGGGGGGCTGCGTTGTTGGCGGTGCAGTCCTTCCTTATTTTGCTCGCCTATTACCTGCTCAAGGTGATTCGCGATCCGCTGATACTGGCGGAAGGCGACCCGGAGCTGAAAGCCTACACCAAC
>JAPUKZ010000182.1 GCA_027295405.1 Gammaproteobacteria bacterium | reverse complement strand
TCATTGCAGGAAGTCACCTTCCCGCGCCTGCCGGCTGGAAGCGTGGTCACCACACCTTACGCACTGCTGATCCTTGTCAGTACGCTACCGCTGGCACCAGCCGAGAGCGCAGAATTTTTCCTGCACACCGACTACAACCTGTACCGCGTAATCCTGCAGCGCGGGGAAAACTCCCGACTGCAGACCCGCTATTTGTTGCACGACAGCGACGGTCAAAGCACCCGCTACCAGGGGAAGCGCCAGGTTGAAACCATTCAACTACAGGTAGAAGCCACCGCTCAGGCGCCGGATAAGCCCGATTTTGAAATCCTGGGCCTGCGCGGAGAGGTCAGCATATTACTCGATAGCGAAACCCGTCTGCCCCTACGCGTAATCGGCACGGCACCCCGTATCGGCAAAACCCATCTTGACCTGATAGCGGCCACACTGCCAGACGACGACGCCCACTGATTGCCATGAACGGATCTGAACCCGCTCGCATCGGCCTGATCAGCAACCGCAACAGCGGTCACAATCGGGACCAGTTCGAACAGATAAAGCAATTGGTGGCAGGCTGCAAGAATGTCAACCACCTGGAGACTGCCAGCAGCGGGGATATCCCCGCCGCGTTGCGGCAGCTCGTTGAGCAGAAGATAGAGGTACTCGCCATCAATGGTGGCGACGGCACGGTCTCCGCAATCCTGGGACACGCCCTGGAACACACAAGCTTTGGCAAACTGCCACCGGTGGTGGTGCTGCCTGGTGGCACCGCCAACATGAACGCCGGGGATATTGGTGCACGCGGGAAACTGCTGCCCGCGGTGCGGCGCTTCTGTCACTGGGCCGGGTCGGGCGGCAACCTGGGTGGCGAGCAGGTGCAACGCTCACTCATGCGGGTGCAGATCGGTGCTGAGACAAGCGTGCATTACGGCATGTTTCTTGGCATGGGCGCGGTTATTCAGGGTACCGAATACGCTCACCAGGAGATTCATTCCCGCGGTCTGCGTGACGATTTCAGTGTGGCACTGGGTGTGGCTCGCACCGTATGGGGACTGATCAGAGATGACCCCCGCTTCAGCCAGACCGTCGCCGTCAATCTTCGCCTCAACGACGCCACCGACAGTCACGACTACAATGCCCTGATAATAGTGGTCAGCAGCTTACAGCGATTATTCCTGGGCATGCGGCCCTTCTGGGGCACAGGACCCGGGCCCCTGCGGCTGACCCTGATCATGGAACACCCCCACCGGTTCCTGCGCACCTTCATTGCCATAGCGCGGGGTAAACCCAATCGCCATGCGACCACAGATAATGGCTATATCAGTCACAATGCCGATCGCATCAACATCAGTATGCAGGGCAGTCTGAACCTGGATGGTGAGATATTGACCAGTGAGCCAGCTGCCGGACCTATTACCATTACGGCCAGCCCTATGGTTACCTTCATCAGACTATGACCCGGTTCCCAACAGCCAACATTGCCGACTTCGAAGCGTCGCCTGCCCTGCGCCAGCTGCTTGCAAGCTTGCGGGCGCAGCACGGCGAGAGCGTTAACGCGATTGTTGCCTACGGCTCCTGCCTGCGCAGCGGCGAACTATTCGACGGCCTGCTGGATCTATACCTGATCAGTGATGATTACCGCGGCGCTTACAGTAATTCAGCCCTGGTCCTGGCGAACTGGTTACTGCCCCCCAACGTGTTTTACTGCGAGGTGGCGCATGAAGGGAGAACCCTGCGCACCAAGTACGCGCTCATCTCCCGCTTAGATTTTCAGAAATACTGCTCCCACGCCCGCTTTGAATCCTACATTTGGGGGCGTTTCGCGCAACCGGTAAGCATTCTCTGGTGCCGGGACCAGACTAGCCGCCAGGCAATTGAAAACTGCCTGCTGGAGGCGGTACGCACCTTTCTGGGAAGCTGTCTGCCGAGCTTTCCCGCCAGTGGCAGTGTCGCATTTTTATGGTCCCAGGGCCTCGCCCTCAGCTACGCTACCGAGCTCCGCAGCGAGCGCAGCGGCCGCGCCCAGGAGTTGGCCGAAGCTTCCAGCGCGCACTTTGCTGAAGTCACCCGACTCGTCAGCGGCTCATTGGAATTTCCTTTCTCCGTATATAATGCCGGAGGTGAGCTGTGTTACCAGGCACAAGTGCCGCGCCGGAGACGCCGCCTTGCGGCAGCCAACTGGATGCTGCGGCGCGGGCTGGGCAAACTCATGTCGATCTTGCGCCTGCTCAAGGCCTTGTTCACCTTTGCCGGCGGGCTCGACTATATCGCCTGGAAACTGGAGCGGCATTCCGGCCAGGAGGTTGTGATTCCGGAGCGGGTGCGGCGATTCCCGTTAGTATTTCTATGGGGTTTTTGCTGGCGATTGTACCGGCGTGGAATATTTAAATGAGTCCTGAGCAGGCCACAGCGGTCGCCATCATCTCCCTCAAGCTGCGCGACGAGAAACAAAAATGCCGGTAAGCGGGAGGCAAAGCCAGTAGTGAGCTGGCCTTACCTATCCAACGAAGTTCTGGCCCTGACTAATCATTCAGTGCCGCGGATGGTTGTGAGGTAGTGCCGGGGTGTCTCCGCGTGTTTGGAACAGCTAGAGCAATACCCATGGGAAACCAGAGCACAAACCACACAAAATTGACCTTGTCTATGATTCGGTCACCGTTAAGGAGAAAAGCGGCACAACCGGCAAGTAACAATCCTAATCCCAGCCGCGCTTGAGACAGATCGAGGTGCAACAGCAGCCGGATGCCAACCCAGGCGAGTGTCGTCAAAAACAAAAGAAGGCCCACCACACCCCCTTGCCCTAGTATCGACAGGTACATATTGTGGGCGCCACGGAATCGGTGCCCATCTACCACAACCCAGTTCTCGACCAACTGGCCCCGGCCAAACCAATAGTTCCCCTCCAGCACGTGCTTAAAGTGCTCACTCCAGATACCCAGGCGGAAGCTGTCACCGCGCGGAAATAAAGAAGAACGCACAGTCGTATTGTCGATCGCCCACAGTGCAAAGAGCGCGGCCACAACACAACAAAACACCAACACACCCGTGAAGCGAAGTGAATCGCGTTGATGTGTGGCTATGCCGTAAACCATCATACCGACAGCACCCGCCAACCAGGCGGCACGCGTATCCGTCAGCAGCAAGGCGACACCGGCAGCGACAAGCGCGCAGACCCCCAGCGCCCGCCAGCGCCCCCGATCCACCTGGATTACGCAAAGGGCAAAGGGCAGCGTCGCAGAATACATGCGCCCGGCGCGCCCGGGATTATTGAAGCGGAACAGCCCCTGCAATCGTGCATCTGCCGGTGGCACTAAATAGAACCAGACAATGGTAATGAGAGCACAAACCAGAACACCCAGGATCACTGCATGGCGGATTCGTGTTTCGCAGCCTGGAAGTTCGCTTAGCGATGCGGCAACCACGAGGGTAAATGTCATGATAAACGCGATTCGCAACCAGATTTGGGTGACTCCCATCCAGTCCATGCCCAATGACCAGAAAGCACTGGCGCCCAGATAAAGGAGCAGTGCCGACCCACACCAGAACAGTCGATCTCGGGTGATGCGCCGAGCGCTTTCAGCCGCCTCTGTGTGCGTGAGCAATAGCAGAAGAAGTCCAAGACCAAAAATCGCGTCGACGGGCATCGGGACCAGGAAAACACTGCCCATGATCAGAGCTATCAACCAACCCATTTTGCCAAGGGCAGTGAACTGCGCCTGCCGGTGGCTGGACTGGAGCGCACCCAAGGTGCATCTTTGACTCATCATATTTTACGAACTGGCCAATACCCTTGGAAAAGCACCCACCCTCAACGATCCACGGGTTGTCTCTGCAAAGGGCTTTCCTTGTTCTACCAAAATCGAGGACGTATTCAGGGGTTCTCTGGCGCCAGTTTGGCAGTCGCAGAGGTGCTTCAATTGCAGGGCGCTAGCGCTTTGTTATGTATCTGAATGAGCGCCATGACCGACGACCCCAGTTCCTCCACACTACTGAATACGCCGTGCTTCAGCTACCTCTCAGATAACTCGCGAAAGAATCACTGCGCGGCATTTAACCATGCCACACAGGTCAAGGTAAAGTGTTGGGCTTGAACTGTGCCGGTGGTATCGCTGGTGGTAGCACGGCCAGTTTTTTGGCTATATCCGGATTTCCCAACAGATGAATTGCGATAATTATGCTGTTTCGTAGAGGTTGGGGCCTATCTCACAGTGTCCGTAAATGGCTGGGAATATGCGCAGGAATATCGAGGTCGCCAACGGTCAGGTAGATCATGTCGGCGAAGTTGTGCAGGTTACGAGTCCCGCAAGCACGGTTCTTGACGATTTTAACAA
>JAPUKZ010000181.1 GCA_027295405.1 Gammaproteobacteria bacterium | reverse complement strand
GTGTGGTCAGTTTCAAGGAACTGATTGCCCCCGCTGACTCGCCGGTTGTGCGTAATCTGAAAAATGCCGGCGCCATCGTGGTGGGCCGCACCAACACGCCGGAATTCTCATTTCGCGCCACGACTGACAATGAATTGTATGGCCGGACCTTTAACCCCTGGAATGACTGGGCCAGTGCCGGGGGATCCTCCGGAGGTGCAGGCGCAGCGGCGATGATGGGCTACGGGCCTATACATCACGGCAATGATATCGGTGGATCCTTGCGTTTCCCAGCTGCCTGCACCGGGGCGGTTACGGTAAAACCGGGATTTGGGCGGGTGCCTGCCTACAATCCCTCGGCGCCTGCGGAACGGGGCATGCTGGCCCAGATAATGTCAGTGCAGGGGGTTATTGCCAGGGAAATTCGCGATGTTCGTCTCGCCATGCCGGCCTTGATCAACTATGACCCGCGTGATCCGTGGATGGTGGAGGCACCCTTTGAGGGTGCGCCGGCCGAAGACCCACTCAAGATCGCCTGGACCACCAACGACTATGGAATGGGTATCGACTCGAAAGTGGTGGCGGCGGTGGAAACTGCCAGGGATATTCTGGAAGCTGCTGGTTACCAGTTGGATGAGGTGAAACCACCGCCCTTTGACGAGATCGGTGCGGCGTTCTGCCGCGCCCTGTTCGGCGAGGCGAAAATGTTGATGGACGCCGATGTGCGCAAGTACGGCAGCACTACTATCCAGCGCATATTCGATGACTATTACGAGGTGTTCGGCACCGACTCGCCCGAGGAATACCCGCATTCCCTGGCGCAGCGCAACGACTATGTGCGGCGCTGGACTCTGTTCCTGGCGGAATATCCGTTGGTACTGACGCCTTTCCTGATGGGCAAAACCTACGCCTGGCACAGGGACGCCCAGGGGCCGGAGGGCGTGCGCGAGGTGATGGGAAAGTCTATATACGGCTATTCCATGAACTACATGGGCCTGCCCGCGGCGATCGCCCAGGTTGACCTGAACGATGGTTTGCCCATAGGAGTGCAGATTATCGGGCGCCGGTTTCGTGAAGATCAGTGCCTGGACGCCGCGGAGGCGATAGAGAAGGTTGTTGGGATTATGGCTGAAGAATTATGGCGTCGGCAGCTTGAACAGGAAGCCTCGGTATGAAGAAGACACCGTTGATTATTGCGACACTGTACTTCTGGAGCCCGGGCGGTTGGTCCCAGAATTCCGGGATTGAACTCCCGGGCGCACCGCAACGACCCTATCAGCAGACGGAGCAGCGTGAGCCCTGTGCCAGCTACGATCCCCTGCGCCGCCCCCACTTTGGCGACACCCATGTGCATACCACGTTTTCCTTCGACGCCAATTCCCAGGATACCCGCAACAACCCCGGAGATGCCTATAACTTCGCCCGCGGTGGGCGTATGGGGATCCAGCCCTATGACGAAAATGGCGAACCCCTGCGCCATATCAAACTGGACCGGCCGCTGGATTTTGCCGCGGTCACCGATCACGCCGAGTTTCTGGGGGAAATTCGACTCTGCACCACGCCCGGTAGCGATGGCTACTGGCACCCGGTCTGCTTCGCCCATCGACATTTTCCCAGCCTGACGTTCGCCACCCTCGCCGCCTATGGTCTCACCGCGAAAAATCGTTGGAGTATGTGTGGGGACAAGCTGGAGAATTGCTCGGAAACTGTGCGCAGTGTCTGGAAGGAGGTGCAGGATTACAGCGAGCAAGCCTACGATCGCAGCAGTGATTGCAGCTTCACCAGCTTTGTCGGCTACGAGTGGACCGGTACCGTCGGCGCCGGCAAGAACCTGCATCACAACGTGATATTTCGCAACGAGAAGGTGCCGGACTATCCGCTGAGTTGGATTGAATCGCCCTCTTCGGTAAATCTCTGGGACTACCTGGAGCGCGAGTGTGTTGAAAACACACCGGGCTGCGATGCGGTGTTCATTCCCCATAACTCCAACCTTAGCGGCGGCCTGATGTTTCAGTCCGCCCGCGTCAGTGAGGATGCGATTCCCGCCGGGCGGGTTACGGCGGCGGAGGCCCGTCGTCGCGCCCACTGGGAACCCTTGTTTGAAATCATGCAACACAAGGGCTCATCGGAATGCGACAACCGCAGCGCCTGGGTCGAGGATGAATTCTGCGGTTTTGAAAAATTGGGCTATGACAGCTTTGGCGGCAAGAACACCGGTATGGCCGCCGGCGGCGCCATGGATTGGCTGATCTGGTTCACCGATGAAGAGAATTTGCCCCAGACCCGTCTGCCAGATCCCAACAACTTCATGCGCTGGGCCTTGAAAGAAGGTCTGCGCCAACAGCAGGAACTTGGGGTCAACAGTTTCAAATTCGGCATAATCGCCAGTACCGACACCCATATTGCCGCGCCCGGGCTCACCGCAGAGCGGAACCACCCGGGCCACGGCGGTGCCGGCATGGGGTCGCGGGAGGGAATCCCACTGGGCTTGCCCGATGAACTGGAATACAGCCCCGGCGGTCTCGCCGTGTTGTGGGCGGAGGAGAATACCCGCGATGCGCTGTTTGCCGCGATGCGCCGGCGGGAAGCTTATGGCACCAGTGGCACGCGCCCGGTACTGCGCTTTTTTGGTGGCTGGGATTATCCCGAGGAACTGTGCGCGGCCCCGGATATGGTCGCCCGGGGCTATGCCGGTGGCGTGCCCATGGGTGGGGACCTGCAAACCCGCCCGCCGGGAATGGAAGCCGGGCCACGCTTCCTTGTGTCTGCCGTGCAGGATCCTGGCAGCCCCAATGAACCGGGCACCCCCTTGCAGCGCATACAACTTATCAAGGGCTGGTACGCCAACGGTGAGCTGCATGAGCAGGTACTGGATGTGGCGGGTGGTGCCAATGATGCTTCAGTTGAACTCTCCAGCTGCGAGCAGCACGGGGTCGGGCATGCACAGCTGTGTAGCGTGTGGCAGGACGATAACTTCGATCCTTCCGCCCAGGCCTTTTACTATGCCCGGGTACTGGAAAATCCCAGCTGTCGCTGGAGCCAGCACATCTGTGTGGCAGCGAAGGTCAGCTGTGATGATCCCGCCACGGTCACCGAGGGCCTGGAGGGCTGTTGTGCCCCTGAACATCAACCGGTGCAGCAGGAGCGGGCCTGGAGTTCACCCATATGGTACACACCGCCTGGTTGATCTTGCCGGCTATCTGCGACAGTGGGTGAATTATTGCCTGCCGCGGGTATTTGGCTCACTCTTAGCACTGAAAGGCCAGAACCATGACTGAAGGCCGACACACAGAATCAATCACGGCGCTGCTCGCAACAGCCAAAAAGTCCAGTGCGACCGTGCCCGCCTGCGCGACCCAGGTTGCCCTGGCGCGAGAGGGGGAATTGCTGGCTTTTGAAACTTTTGGGCGCGCACACTTTGGCGGTGAATCGCCAGGCGAACGGGAGGCGGATGCTGAAACTCTGTTTGTTATGTATTCGGTGACCAAAGCCATTGTAAGCGGCGCGACTTTGCTGGCTTTGCAGGATGGGCTGTTTGGCCTGGCGGACCGGGTCGCAGAATATGTGCCGGAGTTTGCTACCCTGGGCAAGGAGGCGGTAACCGTTGAGCAACTGCTGACCCACACGGCGGGTTTCCCCGCGGCGCGGATGCCCAACCCCGACTGGGAAGACCGTGAGCGTCGACTGGCACATTTCGCGAAATGGCGGGCCGAGTGGGAACCGGGCAGTCGTTTCATCTATCACGGTGTTGCCACCATGTGGGTGCTGGCGGAATTGCTCACCCGCTGCTCGGGGTCTGACTATCGGGATTTCATTCGTGATCGCATACTGGCGCCCCTGCAGTTGCGGAATGTATTCATTGGCCTGCCTGACAGTGAAAGGGAGCGGGTCGCGGATGTCATTTCAGTCGGTGCGCCAGCGAAGGACGTGCAGCGCGGCAAAGCGCCCATTGATGCACCGGTTATTGGTGAGGTGCTGGCCAGGGAAGGCAATGATCCGGCCTGGCGGCATGCGGGTAGCCCGGGAAGCGGGGGCATTGCCACCGCTGCAGATGTGGCCCTGTACTACCAGGCCTTGCTCGCGGACGCCGAGGGTCGGGGAACCGGACTCTGGCAGGCGCAAACAGTTCAGGATGCCTGGCGGATTCGCAACCCCGAACTGTTGGACCCGATGACCCAACAACCGGCACTGCGTGGGCTCGGCTTTGTCATGGCCGGAGAGAGTGGACGCATCTGGCGCGGATTCGCGGAAGGCTGTTCAGCGCGTACCTTTGGTCACATGGGCGCCGGGGGCCAGGTCTCCTGGGCCGATCCGGAATCCGGGCTTTCTTTTGTGTTCCTCACTAACGGCGCCCAGCAAGATCCTCGGCGGCAGGGCGCTAACGGGGTACGCCTCTCCACATTGGCGGCTCGCTGTGCCTGAGGCCGCGTACAAAAACCCTGCCCACAGGGACTATCGCCGGACGCTGCGAGCCTCTGGAGGGGGATGTGCCGGTCTATCAGCGTACGGCCTGAGCTATGGTGCATCCTCCGTAAATGGCACTAGCCCTGATGGGCAGCAAACTTCACCACGGTTTTCCAGCGCCCCTGCTTGAAACGCCAGGCCAGCATACTGGCTTTGACCAGGTAGTCGCCCATCAGTGCCGCGTAAACCCAGACAACAGGCAATTCCATCCAGGTTGCCACCGCAGCCAGGCCACAGCGTACCCCGATCAGACTGAACATGGTGGCGATCAGCGGAAAGCGGGTATCGCCGGCGCCGCGCAGGCAGCCGGCGATGGAAAAGTCCACGGCCATGAAAGGCATCATCGCGCCCAACAGATAAATAAACTGAACGGCAAGATCGCCGGTTACCGGATCATCAATAAAAAACAGCACCAGTTCCCGCGCGAAAAACATCACCAGCAGGCCGGCGCAAGCCATGGCAAGAATGGCCAGCGCCATACAACGCCAGCCGCTTCTGGCGGCGCCATCGGGATCGCCTGCCCCGAGATGCTGACCCACCAGGGTGGAGCCGGCGACGGAAAAACCGAAGCCGATGGTGATCGCGACCAGCAAAATATTTACGCCTACGTTATAAGCGGCGAAGGCTTCAGTCCCGTAGAAATTTCCAATTAACATCAGGAACACGATGAAACCGGTTTGAATGACAAATTGTTCCACCGCGGCGGGATAGCCAATGTCCACCAGCCGACGCAGCCGCTCCCGTTGCCACCAGCCCTGGATGGAACCGGTGAGCCGCACCTTTTTCCCCAACCACAGCGCCAGAAAAAGCAGGCCTCCGATCGTGAAAGCGAGCCCAGAGGCGACTGCGACCCCCACTACCCCCAACGCCGGCAGGCCCAGGTAACCAAACACCAGCAGGTATAACAGCGGGATATTTATCAGGTTGATCGCCCCGGCAATCCACAGTGGGGTCCAGGCATCTCCGGTGGCGCGCAGGGCTGCGGCCAATATCGCGGTGACCGCGTAGGCCAGTGTAAACACACTGAGCCAGCGAATGTTGCTGGTAGCCAGAGCCTGGGCTTCCGCATTCAGACCAAAGGCACCGGCCAGCGTAGATGCAAACAAAAAACCCACCAGCGCGACGGGCAGCGCCAGCCCGCTGGCCAGGACCAGTGAGGCAACCGTTACCCGGCTCGCCTCGTTGTTGTCACCCGCCCCCCAGGCTCTGGCGACCAGCGCGGTAGTGCCAATGCTCAGCGCCATCATCAGAGCCTGCATCAGAAAGAATACGCGTTGCCCTGCACCCACGGCAGCGAGCGCGTCCGGACCCAGCGTACCCACAACCCGGATC
>JAPUKZ010000180.1 GCA_027295405.1 Gammaproteobacteria bacterium | reverse complement strand
ATGAAATCCGACTGCACCACGTTGCCCAGGCCTTTTGCCTCGGACTTCTTCTCACCGCTGTCGAAACCCATATTGCCGGATTCAGAGGAGCCAAAGGAATTACTGATAAACACGTTGGGGAAAAAGTCGCGGAACTCCTGTTGCTTGGACTCGGAAAATACCGCACCACCAGAGCCGACATTGAATAGGGCACTCAAGTCCCAACGCTCCGGCTCTGCCTTCAAGGCGTCCAGCAGTGGAATCGCCATGGCATCGCCAACGATGGAGACAGAATTTACCTTCTCCCGCTCCACAATATTCCACACCTCGGCAGCGTCCAGTGATCGCTGCGGATTCAGGACCACGGTATTCCCCGCCAGCAACTGTATACAGGCGTACCACCAACAGGCACCGTGCATCAGCGGTGCCAGGGCCATGCCGACAATCGGGAAATCGCCAATGCGGGAGGCTATCTGTTCAGGGGCAGTAATGGGGCCGTCGGGGTGGAACCAACCACCGCCACCGAGGGCGGCGAAAAACAGGTTCTTGTGCGGCCACATCACCCCTTTGGGCATGCCGGTGGTACCGCCGGTGTACAACAGGAACAGATCATCATCTTCCCGCTGGCCAAAATCCCGTTCGCTGCCCTGCCCAGACAGCGCCGCCTCGTATTCAACAGAACCAATGCTGCCCGCGTCAGTGTCGCTGTCATCCTCGACGTAAACGAAAGTCCGCAGCGCTGGTACCTGGTCACAAATCTCCGCGATGTGCGGGCTGAACTCGCGGTGGTGTATGCAGGCGACCATATCCGAGTTCTCAAAAATATAACTCAACTCTTCGCGCACATAGCGGTAGTTGACGTTGATGGGCACCGCGCGCAGCTTGAAGCAGGCCATCATGCCCTCAAGGTACTCGTTGCAGTTGTACATGTACAAACCGACATGATCCCCCGACCCGACCCCGCGCGAGATCAGGTAATGCGCCATCTGACTGGCACGCTGATCCAACTGGGCAAAGCTGGCCCGGTGCTCACCACATACCAGTGCATCCCGCTCCGGCACCTTGTCTGCCACCAGTTCAAACAGGTCGGCCAGGTTGAAGGCTTTTTTCATGCTGTTATCCTTTTTCAGAACTCACTATCCACATGGCGAAAAACTGCGCTCCGCCGCCGTAGGCGTGGCCGAGGGCAGTAGTCGCGCCCTCCACCTGGTGTTGATCCGCATCACCGCGAACCTGGCGCGCCGCTTCCGCGAAGCGAATCATGCCGGAGGCGCCAATGGCATTGGAGGACAGAACCCCGCCGGAGCAGTTCCAGGGAATGTCACCGCCCTCATCCAGCGAGGTGGCGCCAGCCATGGTCAACTCCCAACCCTTGCCCTCTTCGGCAAAACCCAGGTTTTCCAACCACATGGGCTCATACCAGGAGAAGGGAACATAGACCTCGGCACAATCCAGCTGCTGGCGCGGGTTGGTGATACCGGCCTGCTGGTAGACATCGGCCACACAATCGCGCCCCGCCTGCGGATTCACTTCTTCCCTGCCCGCGTACATAGTCGGTTCGGAGCGCATGGCCACGCCGCGTATCCACGCTGGCCTCTTGGGAGACTGAGCAGCCAAAGTTTCGTTGCAAATGACCATGGCACAGGCGCCATCCGAAGAGGGGCAGCTTTCGAGGAAGCGGATCGGATCCCACAACATGGGCGATTCCTCCACTTCCTTCATGGTGATATTCGGAAGCTGCAAATGTGCCAGCGGATTGCGAGCCCCGTGCAGGCGGTCCTTGGTGGCTACCTTGATGCCGACATCGTAAGGCGCACCGGAGCGGCGCATGTACTCACGGATGATAGGCGCGAAATAGCCACCGGCACCGGCATTCAAATGCGGCGAGAACGGCTGCGGGTTGGACAGGGCCCACATGGCATTGGATTCTGATTGCTTCTCGAAGGTGACGGTCAGCACGCGGTTAAAGGTGCCGCTCTGAACATGGGAAGCAGCTACCAATGCCGTTGAGCCGCCGACAGAGCCTGCTGTGTGCACCCGCAGCATCGGCTTACCATTGCAACCGAGCGCATCGGTGAGATAGATCTCAGGCATGATCACACCCTCGAACATATCCGGCGCCTTGCCGATAATTACCGCTTCAATGTCATCCCAGGACAGATCCGCATCCTGCAAGGCTCTTACCGCCGCCTCGCGCACCAGCCCCGCTATTGAGACATCAGTGCGCCGGGTCTGGTATTTGGTTTGTCCGATACCGACCACTGCTACCAAGTTCGCCATTACGCTGCCTCCAGTACGGTAACGAGATTGTGCTGTAAACAGGGCCCACTGGTGGCATGCGCTACCCCCCTTTTACATTCCCCGGCAATTATCCGCTGCGCAACCTCACCGATGCGCGACAGCCCCGAAGCCATCATCAGGTTGCCGGCAAGAACGCCACCGGACGGATTTACCGTAGTTGTCTCGGAAAGGCCCAGCGCTTTCGTCAAGATGATTTCCTGGTGGCTGAAGGGTGCGTAAAGTTCTGCAATTTCCACCTCCCCGTTCGCGACACCGCAGGCGGCGGCGGCTTGCTCAGTGGACCGGGAACGGGTTAGATCCCTGGCCCCGAGGTTGTGGGTTTCCATGCGGTGGTCGATACCACGAATGATCGCATAGGGAACACCCCATGCATGGGCTTTCTCCAGGTCACAAATCACCATCGCGGTGGCGCCGTCAGACACCGGGGCGCAATCGTGCTTGCGTAAGGGCGATACCCAGCGATCCTGTGCCAACAGCGACTCTGTGCTGACTTCACCCTTGAGCTGGGCGTGGGGGTTGTTGGCCATGGCGTTGCGGCGCGAGCGCACCACGACTTCCGCCATGTCTTGCTCGCTGATCAGACCCTGGTCCAGCATCAGGCGAGCCTGCATGGCCGCCAGGCTGACGCTATCCACCCACAGGGGGCCCAGATAGTAAGGATCCAGTTGTTGTGACAAGACTGCAGGCAACTCACCCGGCGAGGACTTGCCAAAACCGTAGACCAGTGCCGAGTCGGCATGGCCCATGCGTATCTTGAGAATGGCTTCATACAGCGCCCAGGCCGCATCCATTTCCACATGGGATTCCTTGATCGGGGGCACTGCACCCAGGGCATCCACGCCCAGCACGAAGGCAAAGGCAGCACCCTGTTGGTAATCGCAACTGCCAGAACAGGTGAAATCCACATCCTGGGCATTGTTGAGACCAACCGCACCCAGGGCATTCTTGATGACCGGCATAATCAGCTCAACTTCGTTGCGAGCACCGGCATCACGTACGCAGTCGGACTGGGCGTAGGAAACTATCGCGATATCTCGCATACTCAACCCTCCCGGCCAGTAACCGGAGCGCCGGCCGCCGGGACGCCGGCCGCCGGTATTTTGCCAATCTGTTCAATCGGCACATCCGGCTCATCAATCGGTTTGAAGTACTTGATATTGTCCATGGCATAGGTCCACTCAGCTTCCGGCTTCCATACCGCCTGCACCCGCTGGCCGATATGAATTTCTTCATTTACACACTCACTGAGCAGGTGAATAAACGAGATATTGGCTCCATCCGGGATCAGGTTGGCAATAATATAGGGCGGTTGAATGGGGTTATTGGGTATCGGGATGTAAACGATGGTGAATGATTCCAGCGTACACTTGTCCGCGACCTCTACCTCCTCTTCGGTCGCAACCCCACAGGCGGCACAGGAACCCCGTGGCGGTATGTAGACATTGTTGCAGGAGGGACAGCGCTGTCCCACCAACTTACCCTGTCTGACCTTGCCCAGAAAACGACTGGTCGCCGCGCCGGCGGTGAAGTGATATTTAAGGTAGATTGGCGCTTCCATCCCGGTAATCATCTCTCGCTTTGCGTTCATTCCTGCTGCCCCTAGTGGGGACTCGGCGCCCTCCACCACGAAACAGGCAATATCGGTGATATGGCCCCGGGGCTCATCTGCCCATTGCACTTTTACCCGCATGCCGGTTTTCATGTCCGCTTCACGCTCGACACGAACGCTGTGCACCATGGGAATGTCCGCACCATCCAGTTTGATCATCGCCCAGGCAAAAGCAGTGTCATGAGGGTGGGATTCGCGGGGCTCGGACACCCAACACCAGCTGACAACTTCTCCCGCCTGCCCAACCTCGACAAATTCGCTGAGTTCCTCCGCGGTATTGGGGTCGTATTCCATAGGCGGTACATACACTGCCCCGTCGCTACCCTTGATGCCAACGATGTTCCGGTCCCGCAATGCTGTTAAAAACCGGCCTACCACGGGGCCAGTGGAGCGGGTGTACGTGAAACCCAGCTCGAACTCCTGGCTGAGGATTTCGGATTGTGACATGCCAACTCTCCTGCTTCGGGGATTTGATTCCGGGATTGGAAGTATCTGCCAGCGTCAGCGGCAACTCAATGGCGGAATCGACCACTTGGCGCTGACATTTTTGATCAAGGCCTCCCGATCACAAGCACATTTCGGCGGTGAAATTTGCGACGTGCATCACAAATTCTTCATAAACCCCTCACTGATAAGGCTTTTTCCTACGACCGGGATCAACCCGACAACACCCCGTTGTTATAATTTTCGCCATTATCATATTCAGGTGAATATCTGAGTGAGGGCTGCAGCCATGCACGAACGAAGCGGGGAGTCCCTGGAATTTTATGCCGTAGAGAGTGACGAGCAACCGGTGGAATTCTCGAGGGCATCTTTTCGTGTGCGGGTGGCCGATCGGGACGGATTCCTTATCCAATTCGGCACACTCAGTATCCCGCTGGCCGATATCAGTACCGGCGGGGTAAGCCTGTTATCGAACAACGAAGCCACTATGGCGCTTGGCGATATCATCTGCAGCTGTGAGCTGACGGTTGAAGATGAGCACTTCAGCGGGCTCAGCGGGCGGGTCGTACACCATTCACTGGATGGCAATGGTCGCACGATCACTGGCATTCAATGGCTGGATCTCAATCCGATAATGGTGAAGCGGTTTCAGGCACTGCTGTCACAGCTGCGTAAACGCGTATTTAAAAGAGACTGAACCCCGGACTACAAAAACCTCAGGAAATAACCAGACTATGGTCGCAGTCAAAGCACAAGACGTTATGGACAACCTTCTCAGTTGCGAGGATGGAGAGCAGCTTCCCGATGTCGAGGAGCTGAACTGCCTGATCTATCGCAACCCGGACAGTGTTCCAGCCAATGCCACGACGGGAAATCAGGTAGACCAGATCTGGACGGCCAGCAAAGACCAGGTCACGGTGCAAGTCTGGGAATCCAGGGCCAATATTCGCATCCGGGTTTCCCAGGAATCACACCAGGACATATCCATGAAAGGTATCGCCGATATTGCCGTAAAAGCCATCATTGCCGAGCTTAGGAGGGATTCACAATGAGTGTTCTTGTGTGCCCCAGGTGCTCCAGGAAGCACAGCGTCAACCCGGAGAAGCTGCCTGTGGCCAAGGTGGTGTTTGCACGCTGCAAGGCCTGCGCCCACAAGTTTCCGGTGCAGGCGGCTCAGTTGCGGTGTATTCAGGCGGAAAAAGCGGCGACCAGCAACTGCCAAAACTCGGCGCGCAAAATTTGCGTGACCCTGAGTAAGGGAGGCGTCGGTAAAACCACCACCGCCGTCAATCTGAGTGCGGCGCTGGCGCTGGCGGGGTTCAAGGTACTGCTGGTCGACACTGACACCCAGGGCCAGTCCTCTTACATGCTGGGTATTAAGCCCGAAGCCGGCCTGACCGAGTTGCTGACGGGGGAATTAACAGCAGAAGAGGCCATAACCAGCGCCCGCAAGAATCTGTGGCTGCTGGGCGGCGGGCGCTCGCTGGCGGGCGTGAAACGAATAATCGATAAAAAAGCCTTCGGTGCGGAGTGTACACTTTCCGAGGCGATGGCGAGCCAGGACAGCCAGTTCGATTTTATTATCATCGATACCTCGCCGGGCTGGGATCAACTGACTGTCAACGTTTTGTTCTATTCCAGCGAAATACTGGTCCCGGTAGCCCTGGAAGTGATGCCCTTGCACGGTTTGTCAGAATTCATGAAGAGCCTTCACTCCATCCAGAAGTACCGTGCGGACCTGACACTGAACTATGTGCTGCCCACGTTTATGGACACGCGAGTCAAGCATCCGCAGCATATTTACGCACAGCTGCGCGAGTTGTATGGGGCGCAAATCTGCAAACCAATTCGCTACGACGCGGCCTTCTGTGACGCGCCCTCCTACGGCAAGACCATCTTCGAGTTCGCCCCCACTTCCCGGGGCGCGGAGGATTACCGGGAACTGGTACGGCGGGTGAGCGACACCAAAGCTGTCGCCTGACGCCCCGTCACCAGTAGCAACCCCCCCTGCAAACGGCTTTGATACCCTTATTTTTATGAAGTTCCCGCCGTTATTCCATCCGCCTTCGTGAACTATTCAGGGTAACCTTCCGGATTCACGGAAACCTGCATATTGCCCGCGATAGTTGTGGCCAAACGCCTGGCCCGGTCTGCGCCAGGCCCCTGGTACGTTTCCTCAAGTGTGGCCACAAACAGATCCAGCCAGCGCTGAAAATCCGGCGTCGACAGTTCACGTTTGGCGTGTAACTGGCGGTGAATGTTCATGGTATGGCGACGATAAGCTGTCTCCCCCAGCAACAGCTTGCACCAGTAATCTTTTATGTGAGGCAGATGGACGTCCAGTTCTATGGCGGCAACATCGAGAAAAATAGGTGCCAGCAGCGGGTCCACCAGTACCTTGGCGTAAAAGGCATCGACAAACGCCTCCACCCGCTCCCGGGTGTCGAGGTCAGGCCGGGCTGCCGTGGTCATCCCTACTTTTTGCGCGAGCGCTTTTTGACATGCGCCATCATGCGCCGCCTGCGGGCTACCTGACGCTGGGTAAGCTGGTTGCGCTTGCCGGCAAAGGGGTTGTCGCCGGTACGGAACTCGATGCGCACCGGGGTGCCGAATAACTCCAGTTCCCGCCGGAAGATTTTCTCGAGGTAGCGCTGGTAGGCCGCCGGTACCTTGCCGGTCTGGTTCCCATGAATGACGATCAGGGGCGGGTTCTGGCCACCGGCATGGGCATAGCGCAACTTGATGCGCCTGCCGCCAATCACGGGTGGCGGATGATCGAAGACTGCAGCTTCGAGGATTCGGGTCAACCGGTTGGTCGACAGCTTGCGGGTCGCCGAGGCGTGCGCCTTGTTGAGCGAGGCGTAGAGGTGGCCGACACCCGTACCGTGCAAGGCGGAGATGAAGTGAATATCGGCATAGTCTATAAACTGCAGGCGCCGCTGCAACTCACTCCGAATACGCTGCTTGTCCGAACTGTCAAGGCCATCCCACTTG
>JAPUKZ010000018.1 GCA_027295405.1 Gammaproteobacteria bacterium | reverse complement strand
CTGTCGGCTGCGATGTGCGGGAGGAAGGCGCGGTACAAAAGCTCATCGCACAGACCATTGAGTGCTACGGAGAGATCAATATCCTGGTCAACAACGCCGGTATCTTCCCGGTGGACAGCTTCCTTGAAACCAGTATCGAGCGTTGGGACAACGTACAGGCCATCAACCTGCGCGGCCCGTTCCTGTGCATGCGCGAGGCCCTTAAACATATGCGCGCAGCCGGCAATGGCGGCCGGGTGATCAATGTGTCCTCCGCCGCCTCCCTGCTGCCGACACTGTATGACGAGATACCCTATAACAGCTCCAAGGCCGGGCTAAATATGCTGACCCAGGCAGCCGCCATGGAATTTGCTGCCGATGGCATTACCATCAACGCGGTGATACCCGCCTTCGTGCTTACCGAAGGGGCTATCCGTTCCGGTGCTGAAGAACCGCAGCGGCGGGGGCCGGCGCTGAACCCGGAGCGGCGTCTGCTGGGCAGGCTGGGCGAACCGGCCGAAATCGCCAACGCCATCCTGTTCCTGGCCAGCCCTGCCGCCAGCTATATCACCGGTCATCTGCTGCGCGCTGATGGCGGATTTACCATCAGTTAGGACGGAGAGCCTGTTAATGAAATTCTGGCAAGGCCTGATGTTTCTGCCCACCGAAGAGCTGGTAGAGATTGCCCGCTGCGCTGAGCAGGCCGGGTTTACCGGTGTCATTCTCAGCGATCATCTGGTGACTTACCAGACCCAGCAGGAAGCCTATCCCCAGCGCGACGACGGGCGGGTCCTCTGGGGCGAACAGACCCACTGGCCGGACCCCTGGATCGCCATTTCCGCGATGGCGCAGGCGACCACTTCCCTGCAGTTCACCACCGCGGTATACATACTGACCCTGCGCGATCCCTTTAGCGTGGCAAAATCACTCTCCACCCTGGCGGTCATGTCGGGCAACCGGGTAGCAATGGGGGCAGGCATTGGCTGGCAACAATCCGAATTTGACCTGCTGGGGCAGCGTTTCGACAACCGGGGTCGGCGGGCCGACGAGGCGCTGACCGTAATTCGCAAACTGACTACCGGCGCCAACGTCAGCCACGATGGCGAGTTTTATCAATTTCCCGCCCTGTGCATGACCCCGGCTCCCTCAAAGCCACTGCCCATTTACATCGGCGGTGAATCGGATGCGGCGCTGCGCCGCGCCGCCCGCCACGATGGCTGGATCGGAACCCAATACAGCAACACACAGTTGCTGGCGATACTGGAGCGACTGCAACGGGCGCGACGGGACGAAGGCACCACCGGGAACAGTTTCGAAATCATTGTCGGTACCGCCGAGGAGGCAGACCGCGATCTGTACACGCACCTGGAAGACCTGGGCGTTACCGCGGTCATGACCTCATCCTGGCCACAGCAGGCGGATTTGCACTGCGATCTGGCGCTGTCGGAAAAGTGCAGGCACATCGAGGCCTTCGCCGACAAATTTATTCACTGATCTACAGCGCAGCCGAAGCGCCGAACTGCAGGCTTATTTCAAACGGGCGCTCTGCTACACCTTATAACCCTGCAACAACTTCATGTAATGCCCGCACTCAAAAGCAGTGGGGTCCGAAGCATTCGCCTGACTCATCAAACTCTTTATCTTTGTAATCGATTCATAATCGCGCTCGTTCAACCACCTGACCGTGCTGTCAAGAATCCGCGCTAACTGCCTGGGACCCTTCGCCAGCAGCGTACGACCAAGACACGTCACATCAGCACCACAAAGTAGCATTTTCAAGGCATCTTCAGCAAAGTGAATGCCACCTGTGGCGGCTAAAAACAGGCCAATACAACCCTTCAGGATGGCTATCCAGCGCATCCCAGGCATTATTCAGCTGCCGGGCATGCTGGGTGAACCGACCGCAATCGCTAATGCCACCCCGTTCCTGACGAGTCCCGCCGCCAGCTAAATCACCGGCCACCTGCTGCGCACGGATGGCGGATTTAGCATCAGCCAGGGGTCCGCAACTGTGTCAATGGTGGCACGATCCGCTCAACTGGCGGGTTCAGTCACAAACTGCCCGTGAATCGCCCGAGTCCAGTTGCGGGCGCGCTCGGTCAGTTCACCAGTGGGGTGCTGCATGCGGCCGCGGGTGACCAGGATGCCCACATCCGCACCCTTGAACAGGTAATCGCCCTCACCGTAGATGCGCAGGAAGAACGCCTCGTCCTCATTGGCCACCGCATGCCAGTCAATGCTCTGGCGCGAGAACTCAATGCTGGCATCGTCCTGCATGGTCCAGATCCCCGAGCTGGGTGCTTTCAGTATGCGTCGCGCCGGATCGTCCGTCTGCTTCATGACCAGCTGGGTCCAGCTATCAAAATCCGCCCAGCGCTGGTGAATCTTCTCTATGTCCAGTTCGTATTCCACGTCCATGAACTCGAGCAGGTGGAACAGCATCAGCGGGGCACCGCCGTATTTTGAGGTCACCATATTGGTGAGGGCGCTGGCGCCGCTGACGCGCGGATTCAATTCACCCAGGTAGACGTCGCCGGTGTCGGTATCCACCAGGAAGTCCAGGCAAAAAGTGCCCTTGTAACCCTCGCGGTACAGGCGATCACCCATGGCCTGGGTCATACCGCGCATACGCCGGGTTTGCTCCTGCTTCAGCACGCCACGATGCAGGTCGTTGCCGGCCCAGCCGCCCTTATAAGGCGTCAGTTCAGCGTGCCCCACGATGTCTGCCTGCACCGGGCCTACCAGGGTACCGTGGCAGGTGGCGACGGCCTCCAGGGTATAGGGTAGGTTGTTGATGCGCTTCATCACCTTGAGCTGTTGGCCGAACAACTTGTCGGCGCAGGCATTCCAGTGCGCTTCCTCCTTGATGAAGAAGGTGGTTTGACCGGAGTCTCCATAGGGTGTCTGCACCACCAGGTCATTACCCAGGTTGTGTTCCCGGCACAAGGCCTGCAGCGCTTCGAAGCTGTCGGCTGTGCACAGGACATTGGG
>JAPUKZ010000179.1 GCA_027295405.1 Gammaproteobacteria bacterium | reverse complement strand
CAGATAGGACTGGGCTGTTTCTGCATCGGGTTTTTCCACGAACCGATCAATGCTGAAGGCGCTGCCGGCCATGGCCTGGCCGCGATGGATATAGCCGTAACCGGTTTCCGCCCGGGTCGGGATCACGCCGAAGGTCACCAGATGCCCGGCCCGGGCCAGGGGCAGGGCCTCGCTGACAGCCGTTGTAAAGGCAGCAACATCCTGAATTAGGTGATCTGCGGGCAAAATCAGCAACATGGCGTCGGCGTCGGACTTCAGCGCCTGCAGGGCCGCCACTGCCACAGCGGGCGCGGTGTTCCTCCCCACAGGTTCCAGTATTATTTCACCGCCCTCCACCCCCGATTCCCGCAATTGCTCGGCGACAATGAAACGGTGTTCATCATTACAAATAATGATGGGCTCGCCGCCAGATAGCCCGTCACTACGTTTCAGGGTATCCACCAACATGGAGTTTTCCCCCGCCAGGGGTAAAAATTGCTTGGGATACGCTTCCCGCGACACGGGCCAGAGCCGGCTGCCCACGCCGCCGGAGAGTAAAACAGGTCTTAACATGGAATATCCTTGCTTCCTTACCAGTCTTGGCTGGCTCAAAATCAACTATCATATAAGTTACTGATAGCCCCTGATTGAGGGGACATCTATCTTAACCCACGCTGGACATGCGGTCACCAGACATTAGAATATGCAGCCTTTGTCCCGCATTGGAAAGACTATGACAGGTAAGAGCTCCTACGAAAAAGATGAATTGATCGCCTGCGGCCACGGCGACTTGTTTGGTCCGGGTAACGCCCAGTTGCCAGTGGATAATATGCTGATGGTTGACCGCATTACCCGGATCAGTTCCGCTGGTGGCAGTGCCGGCAAGGGCGAGATAGTCGCCGAGTTGGACATCCATCCGGGGCTGTGGTTTTTCGACTGCCACTTTCCCAACGATCCGGTCATGCCCGGCTGCCTGGGCCTGGATGCCATGTGGCAACTGGTGGGCTTTTTCCTGGGCTGGCGCGGGAATTCCGGTCATGGGCGAGCGCTGGGCGCCGGGGAGATCAAGTTTACCGGGCAGATATTGCCTTCTGCCTCCAAAGTGGTTTACACCATCAATATGAAGCGTCTGATTGAGCGTAGGCTGGTGATGGGCATCGCCGACGGCAGCTTAACCGTCGATGGCAAGGAGATTTATACCGCCAAGGATTTGCGCGTAGGTCTGTTCCAATCAACGGATTCATTCTGAGGCTAGCAGCATGACAAGACGAGTAGTAGTAACCGGATTGGGGATCAGCTCCTGTCTGGGTATAGATGCAGCAAGTGTCACTGCGTCACTAAAACAGGGCAGCTCCGGCATCAGCATTCAGCAGGAGTATAAAGAGGTTGGCATGCGCAGCCACGTGGCGGGATCGGTGGATATTGACTTCAGTGAGCACATTGGTCGCAAGCAACTGCGGTTCATGGGTGGCGCCGCCGCGCACGCCTACATCGCCATGCAACAGGCCATTACCGACTCCGGCCTGGAGGAACCCGAGATATCCAATGTGCGCACGGGAATTATCGCCGGTTCCGGAGGTGCTTCCTCCGCTAACCAGGTGGAGGCTGCAGACATCTTGCGCGAGCGCGGGCTACGCAGGGTGGGACCTTATCGGGTGACCCAAACCATGGGCAGTACCGTCTCCGCCTGCCTGGCCACGCCCTTCAAAATCAAGGGCATAAACTATTCTATCTCCTCGGCCTGTTCCACCAGCGCCCACTGCATCGGCACTGGCATGGAACAAATTCAGCTCGACAAGCAGGACATCGTTTTTGCCGGTGGTGGCGAGGAGTTGCACTGGACCATGAGCTGCCTGTTTGATGCCATGGGTGCCCTGTCCACCAAATTCAATGAGACCCCTGAGCGCGCCTCCCGTGCCTACGACACGAACCGTGACGGATTCGTCATTGCCGGAGGCGGCGGTATGCTGGTTCTGGAAGAACTGGAACATGCAAAAGCGCGCGGGGCAAAAATATACGGCGAGTTGGTGGGTTACGGGGCCACCTCCGACGGCCACGATATGGTTTCACCCTCTGGCGAGGGTGCGGTTCGCTGCATGCAGCAAGCCCTGGCCACCGTCAGCGGAGATATCGACTACATCAACGCTCACGGCACCAGCACCCCCGCCGGTGACATGCAGGAACTACGCGCCGTCAAGGAAACGTTCCAGGGGCGTGACATTCCCCTGGTGGGTTCCACCAAATCCCTGTCCGGGCACTCGCTGGGCGCTGCCGGCGTGCAGGAGGCCATTTACTCCCTGCTGATGATGCAGGAGGATTTCGTCGCCGCATCTGCCAATATCGACACCCTGGACCCGGAGGCCGAAGGCGTTCCCATTGTACTGGCACGCAAAGATGACGCCGGTTTACAGCGGGTTATGTCCAACAGTTTTGGCTTTGGCGGCACCAACGCCTCGCTGGTGTTTCAGCGGCTGAGCTGATCCAGCAGCAGCACCTGCACCTGGTCGCCAGGGGTCACCGTGGTTTGTGGCGGAATAACCGCCAGCGCGTTGGCCCAACTGACCGAACTCAGTACGCCGGAGCTTTGATTCGGGTGCAGGCCGGCACACAGGGTTCCGTCACGGACTTCCACACGCACCCGCAGGTACTCTTGCCTGCCCCCCGCTCGACTGATTTCAAAATCAGCGCGCGCGGGCAATAGCAGCGGCGACGACTCCGCCGCGCCCTGGGCGCGCAGCAACCAGGGCCTGACAAGCAGTAAAAACGTAACAAACACGGCGGCCGGGTTGCCCGGCAGGCCAAAAAAGGCGCTGTTCCCGATGCGTCCATAGGCCAGGGGCTTACCCGGTTTTATCCGCAACTTCCACAGCCGCAGCTCGCCCAGCCGTTCAACTTCATTCTTGACATAGTCCTCTTCACCCACGGATACGCCGCCAGAACTGATGACACAATCAGCCGCAGCGGCAGCTTCCGACAGGGTCCTGGCGGTAGCGTCCGCTGAATCCTGGACCACACCAAAATCAATAACTCGCATGCCGAGATCCGACAGCAATCCGTGCAGGGTATAGCGGTTGGAATTGAATATCTGCCCCGGCTGCAGCTGTGCGGCGCCGGGATCAACCAATTCATCTCCAGTGGACAAAATTGCGACCGACAGTGGGCGGTATACCCTAACCTTGGCACAACCGACCGAGGCCAATACCCCCAGATCCTGTGCCAGCAGCCGGCGTCCTGCCGGCAGCACCAGATCACCCGGGGCGATGTCCTGGCCACGGGCGCGAACATTCTCGCCGGGTACAACCGCTTGCCGGATCAGCAACTGCTGGCCATCAACA
>JAPUKZ010000178.1 GCA_027295405.1 Gammaproteobacteria bacterium | reverse complement strand
CCCATGTTGGCATCGTGGGTGGAAAAACCGCCGATGGCTACCGTCGAGTAGGCATGGCAGATGGCGTCAAATCCGCTCATACCGGCGGCCCAGTAGGACAGGCCGCAGGCGAAGGTGAGCATGACATAGACCAGAAACAGGGCCTTGGCCGTCTCGGTAATTCTGGGCGTGAGCTTGCTGTCCTTGGACGGCCCCGGTGTTTCGGCCCGGTACAGCTGCATGCCCCCAACCCCGAGCATTGGCAAGATGGCCACGGCCACCACCACAATCCCGATCCCGCCCAACCACTGCAGTTGCTGGCGGTAGAACAGCAGCGACACCGGCAACGCATCGAGCCCGGTAATGACACTGGCGCCGGTCGTCGTCAGGCCTGATATGGATTCGAAGATGGCGTCCGTGACCGATAGACTGGCGCCGTCGTGGAGGGCAAAGGGCAGGGCTCCAAATATGCCGAGCACGGTCCAGAACAGGGAGGTAATCAGAAAACCATCGCGCACCCGCAATTCATGCCGCGCCCCGCGAGCGGGCAGCCACAAGAAAAACCCGCTGAGAAAGGTAATGCCCAGCGCTGAGACAAAGCCACCGATGGTGTTATCGTGGTTGAACACGGCCAGGGCAAGCGGTAACACCAGGGTCAGGCTGAACACCATTAACAGGATGCCGAGGATGCGCAGAATAATGGAAAGGTGCATGCCGGCCGCTAGAAGAAGCTGAAGCCCACCTGGAAGAGGCGCTCAACTGCGTTGATATGTTTTTTGTCCAGCAAAAACAGGATCACATGATCGTTGGCCGCAATTTCTATATGCCGGTGTGCGATCAGAACTTCCCTGCCGCGAACCACCGCACCTATTGTTACGCCATCCGGCAGCTTGATTTCGTCGAGGCGGCGCCCAACTACCTTGGAAGAGCGGGAATCTCCGTGGGCGGTTACTTCGATGGCCTCTGCCGCGCCACGGCGCAGTGAGTGTACATTGGATATGTCGCCGCGCCGAATGTGAGTCAGCAAGCTGCCGATGGTGATCTGTTGCGGTGACAGGGCAATGTCGATTTCATCCCCCTGCAACAGGTCCGCATAGGCCGGGTTGGTAATGAGGGTAATGACTTTGCGTACTCCCATGCGTTTGGCCAACATGGCGACCATGATATTGGCCTCATCATTATTTGTCAGAGCGCAAAAAACGTCTGTTTTTTCGATGTTTTCGGATGCCAGCAACTCTGTGTCCGAGGCGCTGCCGTGGAGCACCACCGCGTGCTTGAGCAGCTCCGATAGCTCCCGGCAGCGGCTGTAGGAGCGCTCGATAACCTTAACCTGGTAATCCCCTTCAATGGATTCCGCGAGGCGCGAACCGATATTGCCACCGCCGGCGATCATGATGCGTTTATAGGGCTTGTCCAGACGGCGCAGCTCGGACATAACGATGCGTATATTGTTCTTGGCGGCGATGAAAAACACCTCGTCATCCGCCTCCACGACCGTGGTTCCCACCGGTGTTATAGCATGATTGCGGCGGAAAATAGCGGCCACCCGGGTGTCTACATCCGGAACGTGGTCGCGAATTTGCTGCAACTCCTGGCCCACCAGCGGCCCGCCGTAATAAGCCTTTACCGCCACCAGCTGCACCAGCCCGTCGGCGAAATCCAGCACCTGCAAGGCACCGGGGTTTGCGATCAATTCGCGAATGCTCTTGGTCACGAGCTGCTCCGGGCCTATGAGTACGTCAACCGGCACATGGTCCTTGTTGAACAAGTCTGGGTGGGATAGATACGCCGGTGACCGCACCCTGGAGATTTTTTTAGGGGTGTGGAACAGGGAGTGGGCAACCTGGCAAGCCATCATGTTGATCTCATCACTGTTGGTGACTGCGATCAGCATGTCGGCATCTTCTGCGCCAGCCCGGAACAGGGTATCGGGATGGGATGCGTGGCCGTTCACGGTGCGGATGTCCAGGCGATCCTGAAGGATGCGCAGTTTATCAGCATCGCTGTCGACGACCGTGATGTCGTTCTGCTCAATGGCCAGATGCTCTGCCAGCGTTCCACCGACCTGGCCTGCCCCTAGTATAATGATCTTCATTTGTTATGCGGTGTCCGTACCGGAACCCCCGATTTCCTTCAAGAATACACCAGGGGATAGAAACTGGCGCTGCCTAATTTTGCCCAATATTCCCGCTTGCTCAGGCCTGTTTGAGCAGACGTGCAAAGTAGAGGCCATCGGCTCCGTCCTGGTTGGGTAAGACTTGTCTGCCAGGACTGCAATCCAGCCCCCAGGTCTCCTCCAGTGTCTCGCACACAGCGTCAGCGGATTGTTCCAGAAAAGCGCGCAGGACCTCGGCATTTTCCTCCGGGAGAATCGAGCAGGTCACGTACAGCAGGATGCCGCCCGGCTTGAGCAGGGGCCACAGCGCCTGCAGCAGTTCTAGCTGGGTGGCTGCCAGACTGGCAATGTCACTGGCTCTGCGCAATAGTTTGATA
Source organism: Gammaproteobacteria bacterium (assembly GCA_027295405.1). Classification (GTDB taxonomy): domain Bacteria; phylum Pseudomonadota; class Gammaproteobacteria; order Pseudomonadales; family Halieaceae; genus JAPUKZ01. The sequence goes on along the minus strand of JAPUKZ010000178.1, from coordinate 10,509 downwards.
TCCGGATGACGGCGGATGACGCCGGTTCCGGAACAGGGTGCGTCCACCAGAATGCGATCGAATAAGGCGTCATCCAGAACTGTGGCTGGAGCGCAGGCATCGCCCTGCAGCAAGTTGGCCTCCAGTCCGAGACGCTTCATATTCTCCGCCACCCGCTGCAGGCGGGTCGACTCCCTGTCCATTGCCACGAGTTGGGATATGGCTGGCTGGAGCTCCAACAGGTGGCAGCTTTTGCCCCCCGGGGCACTGCACGCATCCAGCACCCGGTCGCCAGGTTCGGGCGCCAACAATCCCGCCGCCAGTTGGGCGGCTTCGTCCTGTACGCTAACCCGACCCTGGGCGAAACCCGGGAGTTGCTCCACATCCACAGGCCGACTCAGGCGCACGGCACCATCAACCATGCCACCCGGCGCTGCCTCTATGCCCTGCTCTGCCAGTTCCGCAATGTAACTGCGGGTTTCGACCCGCCGCTGATTGATGCGCAGAGTCATAGGTGGGGGCTGGTTGTTGGCAAGGAAAATTTGTTCGCACTGCTGTGGCCAGTGTTGGCGAATGAGTTGGTATAGCCAGTCTGGATGGCTGGCTGCCTGCGCATCCCCCAGTGCCTGTAGCAGTTTATCCCGTTCCCGCGCACAGCGGCGTAACACGCCGTTGACCAACCCGGTGGCCCAATTTTTTTTCAGCAAGCGGCAGGCGTCCACGCTACTGGACAAGGCGGCGTGATCCGGGGTTCGCATCTCCAGTAGTTGATAGGCCCCGCACAGCAATAATGACTGTATGTCTGCGTCCTTGCTTTTGAGTGGTTTTTCCAGCAGTTGCTGCATCACTCCCTGCATCCGGTGGTAGCTGCGTAAGGTGCCGTAGCACAGTTGTTGTAGCAGGGCTCTATCTTTCGGTTTGACCTGATCCAGAGCGGGCGGCAGGTTTTGCGAGAGAGATTGGCCCTCCGCCAGGGTGGCAGCCAATACCCGCGCGGCCACGGCTCGACACTGGGCTGACAAGACTACAGCCCCAGTCGTTCGCCCGTGGCAAACAGCTCGCCGCGGGCCAGCAGAAGTTGCGATACCTCCAGCGGTTTGCCGCCGGGAAGCTGGAGCCGGGTCAGGCGCAGGCTGCCCTCGCCACAGGCCACGGTGATTCCAGAGCTGTCGCGGGCAATGATTTCACCGGCCCGGCCCGGGGTAGCTGTCGTTACCATTTCCCCCGTCCACACTTTCAGACGTTGTTGTTGCAGCTGGGTCCAGGCTACCGGGAAGGGGTTGAAGGCGAGAATTTTTCGATGCAGAGTCCGGGCCTCGAGACACCAGTCCAGCTCCGCCTCCGGCTTTTCAATCTTGTGGGCATAGCAGGCGAGAGCGTCGTCCTGAGTCGACGCGTTCGCCAGCTGGTCTTGCAGGCAATCCAATACTGAGACCAGCGAGGCCGTCCCCACCTCTATAAGCGCGTCGTGAAGCTGGCCCGCGTTCATGTTGGCGGTAATGGGCAGTACGCTGGTGGCCAGCGTGGGACCGGTATCAAGACCGGCATCCATCTGCATGATTGTCACACCGCTTGCCGTATCTCCCGCTTCTATCGCCCGCTGTATGGGGGCAGCGCCGCGCCAGCGCGGCAGCAATGAGGCGTGCATATTGATGCAGCCGTAGCGCGGTATATCCAGGACTGCCTGCGGTAATATCAAGCCGTAGGCGACTACCACAATCGCATCCGGCTTGAGCTCCGCCAGAGCCGCCTGGGCCTCCGCTTGTTTCAGACTCGCAGGCTGACAGACCGGAATCGACGCGGCTTGCGCCAGATACTTGACCGGGCTCGCGGTCAGTTTCTTGCCGCGTCCTGCCGGGCGATCCGGCTGCGTATAGACCGCGAGCAGCTGGTGCTGTGAATCGATCAGCGCTTGCAGGTGACTGGCGGCAAACTCGGGCGTGCCCGCAAACACCAGACGCAAGGGGGTGAAAGAGTCAGCCATCAGGCGCGCAGGCGGTGCTGTTTTTCGAGCTTGATGCGAATACGTGTGCGTTTCAGGGAAGACAGATAGTCAACGAACAACTTGCCTTCAAGGTGGTCGCGCTCGTGCTGAACGCATACCGCCAACAGGCCCTGGGGTTCCAGGGTAAAGCTGTCGCCCTTGCGATCCATGGCAGTCACCCGAATATGCCGCGGTCGCACCACGGTTTCGTAAAATCCCGGGACGGACAAACAGCCCTCGTCGTGTTCGGCTGTCTCCTCATCGAGGACGTTGTACTCGGGATTGATAAAGACTCTGGGGTCGCTGTGGTCTTCCGATACATCAATCACTACTATTCGCCGGTGCACGTTGACCTGGGTTGCGGCAAGCCCAATCCCGGGTGCGTCGTACATGGTCTCGAGCATGTCGTCGATGAAACGGCCCAGTGCCGCATCAAAAACGGTGACGGGCGCCGCCTTGTTGCGCAGGCGCGGATCGGGAAATTCCAGTATGTCGAGCAGGGCCATATTCCGGGGTTGTCGCAGATTGTGTTCAGGAATAAATGTACATAATTACTTGCTTGCCGGTTTGAGCGACAGCAAACTGCCCTATATTATACAGGGAGCGTCTGCGGCGTGCCCACTGTCGCCGAAAAATGCGGAATGCAGGGAATACCATGAGAACATTACTACTAACCGGATATCTGCTGTTTGCCGGTCTGTTGCCATTCAGTGTGCAAGCAGAGGAACTGGCACTGACGGAAAACCCACCGGAGCTATATATAGTAAAGGAAGGGGATACCCTGTGGCAGATTTCCAGCCTGTACCTGCGCGACCCGTGGAAGTGGCCGGAAATATGGGATGTTAATCCGCAGCTGGACAACCCCCACCTTATTTTTCCCGGCGACCGGTTATACCTGGTCTATGTGGATGGCCAGCCGCGCCTGCGGGTGCGACGTGGAGCTGGCTCCCGCACGGTAAAGTTGACGCCGCAAATGCGAATCGAGCCACTGGACGCGGCGATTTCCGCAATTTCACTTGAGCGCATCGGGGCCTGGCTGAGCGCACACCGGGTGGTGTCGCCGGAGCAGCTGGCGAATGCACCCTACGTCATTGCCGGCGCGCAGCGGCACCTTCTCAGCGCCGCCGGAGATCTGTTTTACGCGCGCGGGATTTTCCCTGAGGAAGAGGTAGGCTATGGTGTTTTCCGAACCGGCGAAACTTACGTAGACCCGCTTACCGAAGAAGTCCTGGGCCATCAGGCGGTGGATATTGGCAACGCGACGCTACTGGAGCGACACGAGGATGAGCTGGTGCACCTGGAGGTGACCCGGGTCACGGAAGAAGTTCGCAACGGTGACCGTCTGTTGCCCAACGAGGCTAGAAAGATCAGCGCCACGTTTTATCCGCGGGCGCCGGAGCAAGAGGTTAGAGCCTTCATGATCGCCGTCGACGGCGGCGTGACCCAGATCGGAACCATGGATGTCGTGGCGATAAACCGCGGTGAACGGGAAGGCTTTGAGCCTGGCTACGTACTCGCGATCTACCAGACTGGGGAAGTCGTACGCGATCCGGTGGTGGGAGGAAAAATCCGTATGCCGGACGCCCGTGCCGGCCTGATGATGATATTTCGCACCTTCGAGAAGGTGAGCTATGGCATCGTGCTGAAGGCGAATCGCCCGCTGTCGATCATGGACAAGGTAACCAACCCCTAGCGGTCAGAACCGCTCAGGGCTTCCCGAGACCGGAGTGTGGGGTGGCAGCAGCAAGGACACGACTTTAGGAACCCGAACTTAAGGACAAGAATTCACTGGACGAAACCGTGATCAAGGATGATCTATGGATATCGAAGAAGAGCAACATTGGCTGGTGTTGCAACATCTGGTAGGCGGCCGGGCAGACCTACTGCGGCGATTATTTTCACTATCCCACCAACCCGGCGAGATTCTCGATGCGGAGGAAGCTCGCTGGTTCAGCGTTGGCGCAGATGCCGAGTTGGTCAGGGCGCGGCGCCGCTGGCAGACACAGGTCCTTGATCGGGCCCGGCGAGACCAGCATACATTGCGAGAGTTGGGTGCGGTGTTGTTACCTCTGCCCCACCCGGAATACCCCGTACTGCTGGCAGAAATTCCCGACCCACCACCATTGATATATCTACGCGGAAAGCTGAATCAGCTACAGCGACCCTGGCTCGCGGTGGTGGGAAGCCGCAAGGCCAGCGCTATGGGCGCTCGGGCTGCCACCGAATTTGCCAGTGCCATGGTGCAGGCCGGGCTGGGAGTTTGCAGCGGTCTGGCCGTGGGAATTGATGCAGCGGCACACCGTGCCGCTCTGGATAGCGGTGGCGCGACCTGTGCCGTCATCGCCACCGGGCAGGATCTCTGCTATCCCCGCCGGAACCAGGCCCTGGCAGAAAAAATCGCCACTCATGGTTTGCTGTTGAGTGAATTCCCGCTGGGTAGCAAGCCCCTGCGGGAGCGGTTCCCGCAACGCAACCGCATCATCAGTGGCCTGAGTCTGGGGGTGCTGGTGATCGAAGCCGCCCAGCACAGCGGCTCCCTGATCACAGCACGCATGGCCCTGGAACAGAACCGCGAGGTATTTGCCCTGCCCCATTCGATTTACCATCCGCTGGGTCGCGGCTGTAACAGTTTGTTGCGCCAGGGCGCCCGGCTGGTGGAAAGTCCACAGGAGATACTCACCGAGTTGGGCTCTCTCTATGTGGCCCAGCGTGAACTGCAGCTGGCGGCACGGCCACCGACCCTGACCGAAGCGCAGCAGAGCCTCTACGATGCATTGGGTTACGAGCCGGTCAGCGTTGATGAACTGGCACTACACTGCGACTGTGATGCAAGCGAAGCGGTTACAGCTCTGATGGAACTGCGACTACAGGGACTGGTGGAGGCGAAAGACGGTAAGTATATGCGCCGTTGAACCAGCGATTATTCATACTTGCCATATACTGCGGCAGTGGGTTAAATTCCGCGCTCGTAATTGACGCGACCTTTATCGGCTGCGCTATCCGGAGAACACAGTATGAGCCAGCCCTTTGTCGCGGTGTTGATGGGATCGGATTCCGATTTGCCCATTATGGAGGCCACCTTCGCGGTGCTACGCCAGTTGGATATTCCGTTTGAGGCAAGGATTACCTCTGCCCATCGAACGCCGGACATTACCCACGAGTATGTGCTCAGCGCGGATGTGCGGGGCTGTGCGGTTTTCATTGCGGCGGCAGGCATGGCAGCCCACCTGGCTGGTGCCGTGGCAGCCAATACCCTGAAACCGGTTATCGGGGTGCCCATAAACGCTGCTCTGGAGGGTCTGGATGCGCTGCTTTCCACCGTGCAAATGCCCGGCGGAATTCCGGTTGCCTGTGTCGCCATCGGCGCGGCGGGGGCAAAAAATGCGGCCTGGCTGGCAGCACAGATCATGGCCGGCCAGGATGCGGCGCTGGCGCAGCGATTGCGGGAGGCGCGGGCAGCCGACGTGGATGCGGTGCAGGCGAAAGACGCCGCCCTGCAGGAAAAACTCAAGGGCTGATTTTGTCCACGCAGGATTTTCGGGTTCGAATTGCGGCCTCGGTTGTTGCCAGTGATGGGGTAATAGCCTATCCAACCGAAGCGGTATGGGGCCTGGGTTGCAACCCCTGGAGTGAGGTCGCGGTACGGCGCTTGCTGCGTCTGAAAGCACGACCTGAAAGCAAGGGGTTGATTCTGGTGGCCGCATCCATGCAGCAGTTTGACTGGTTGTTGCACGACCTGCCTCTGGCGCAAAAATCGCGCCTGCAGTTGTCCTGGCCTGGTGCCACGACCTGGCTGGTACCACACCACAATCGCGTGCCTGCCTGGATCAGCGGTGCCAACAACAGCGTGGCACTCAGGGTCAGTTCCCACCCCAGGGTACAGGCGCTGTGTGCGGCGATAAACAGCCCTATCGTCTCCACCTCGGCGAATCTGTCAGGTCGCCGGGAAGCGCGGCACCTGTTTCAGGTGTACCAGCAGTTCGGTGGTGGTCTGGACTATGTGCTGTCCGGGTCGCTGGGGGGTAATATACGCCCCTCAACTATCCGCGATTTGCTTACGGATACCCTGGTGCGGCCGGGGTGAGCCGGATACAGAAACAAAGGGTACCGAGATAAAGGATGCAGACTATTTCCATCGAGGTGGTAAAAAGCTATTTTCTGGGATTGCAGGAGGCAATTTGTGCCGGATTGGAGCAGGCCGATGGGCAGGCGCAATTCCGTCGCGATGAATGGCAACGCCCGGATGGTGGCGGAGGTCTCAGCCGGGTGCTGGTGGACGGTGCTGTATTTGAAAAAGCGGGAGTGAATTATTCCCATGTGATCGGTACTGCGCTGCCGGCAACAGCTTCTGCGCAACGGCCGGAATTGGCCGGGCGCAGCTATCAGGCGATGGGGGTATCCCTGGTGATTCATCCCGCCAACCCCTATGTGCCCACGTCGCATGCCAATGTCCGCCTGTTCATTGCCGAAAAACCCGGAGAGGAGCCGGCATGGTGGTTCGGCGGCGGCTATGACCTAACCCCGTATTACGGTTTTGCTGAAGACTGCCAACACTGGCATCAGGTCGCCGCGCAGGCCTGTACGCCCTATGGCGAAGATGTTCACGCCAGGTACAAGCGCTGGTGCGATGAGTACTTCTATTTGCCTCACCGCGGCGAGGCGCGGGGAGTCGGGGGGCTGTTTTTCGACGATTTGAATGACTGGGACTTTGCTACCAGCTTTGACTTTGTTCGCGCTGTGGGCGATTCCTTCCTTGAGGCCTACCTGCCCATCGTCGAGCGCCGCCAGCACACAGCCTTCGGTGAGAGGGAGCGGCAATTTCAGTTGTATCGGCGCGGCCGCTACGTGGAATTCAATCTGGTTTACGACCGCAGTACCCTGTTTGGCTTGCAGTCCGATGGTCGTGTCGAAGCCATTCTGATGTCTCTGCCGCCGCTGGTGCGTTGGGAGTATGACTACCGGGCACAACCGGGCAGTCCGGAGGCACAGCTCACCGAGTATTTTCTGCAGCCGCGGGACTGGGTGGCGTTATGACGGTCAGTGACAGGTACGCGGTATTCGGCAACCCGGTAAAACACAGCAAATCGCCGCAGATTCACGCCGCCTTTGCCAGCCAGACAGAGCAGCAAATTCAGTACCGGGCGGTGCGGGTAGCTGAGGGGGAATTTGCCAGTGCCGCTTCCCGTTTTTTCGCCGATGGCGGCCGTGGCCTGAATATCACCCTACCGTTCAAGCGCGATGCCTTTGAATTTGCGGACGAACTCAGCCCGAGGGCGCAACAAGCCGGGGCGGTGAACACCCTGAGTCGGACCGCCGATGGCCTGATAGCGGGAGACAACACCGACGGCATCGGCCTGCTCAGAGACATGATAGCCAATCTGGGCTGGAGTGTTGCCTCCCGGCGAGTACTGGTGCTGGGGGCCGGTGGAGCGGTGTGCGGGGTCCTGGAACCGCTGCTGCGCGAGCGACCAGCGCAGCTTCTGGTGGTTAATCGCACAGCCAGCAAGGCCGAGCAACTGGCGCGGGATTTCGCCGCGCTGGGACCCATCACCGGCGGAGGTTTCGAGCGCCTGCCGGAGCAGCAATTCGATCTGCTTATCAATGGTACCAGCGCCAGCCTCAGCGGTGAGCTGCCGCCACTTCCGGACACGCTGCTGACCGAGCGCAGTTGTTGTTACGACATGATGTACGGGCCTGAACCGACGGTATTCACGCGCTGGGCGGCGCAGCATACCGCCTGGGCAGTGGCGGATGGCCTGGGTATGCTGGTTGAACAGGCGGCCGAATCGTTTTACCTCTGGCGCAACCAGCGGCCACAGACCGGACCCGTGATCGCCGAGCTGCGCGCGGCCATGGCGGGAGAGTAACGGCGATGCCGAGGAGATTCATTGCCGGTGCCGTCTGCCCGCGTTGCGGGTTGCAGGACAAGTTGGTCGTAGATACTGAGGCGGGTCTGCGCGAATGCGTGAGTTGTGGCTTCAGCGATGAGCGGCCTCTGGCAGACCCTACTGAACTCAAAACCCGGGTCACTCGGCCCGCGGTCCGGCGCCTGGATACGCCGGTCGAAGTGATCACCCTGACACCGCAACAAGCGCCTGGAGAAAGTGCCGGGAAAAACCCTGAAGAGAGCGCCGGAAATGCCCGGGAACCGGGGGATCAAGACGACTGAGACCGGAAATGGGCCGGAGATGCCAGCCGCAGATCTACCTCTGCATTCCGGCTGAGACAGGGTAAATCCTGCCAGCGATCCGGCGCCATCTGTTCCGGAAGCTCCCGGCCCTGCTCAAACAGATGTTCACGGTCGACCAGGCGTTGCGCCGTATGCTCCACCAGCCCGTCCAGCCGGTTGGCAAGCTGGTCGCCGATCAGGTGATGTACGATGACATTGGCCCGGGTCATGTCCACGGGCAACAGCGGGGCACGGTAATGACGGATGTGGCAATCATTGACCTCCTCGATCAGGCGCTGAGCCAGAAAGGCCGCATCCAGCAGGCCGCGCAATCCCACCTCCTGCTCCAACTCGTCCGGTGGCGCCAGGAAGTAGTCCTCGGCCATATGCAAAAACGGGGACACATAGGGGTAGACCCCCAGTTCACGGCTGATGCTGGTGACACTATCGATGAATACCGGGACGTACTCGATATATTGCTCGACGAAGCTGACCAGGTGAAGCGCCGCGTTTTCCTCGGGCAACAACAAGCGCTCGCGCAACTTTGGCAGGTGGCGGGAAAAAAACTGCCGCAAATCCCCGCTCTGCTGCTCCTGCAGCCTCGCGGCGGCAATGATTTTACGGATGCTATCGGTACCCATTGGTCCCCTGCCCCGACCGGCTTGTGCACGGGAGACTTTTAAGGCTAGTACAAACCGCTGGATTAGCTAGTTGTCGGCTGCAGCCAGCGACCCTGATGGCACAGATACCAATAGCAAAGACCCAGACTGATGCCGCGCGCCGCGTTGAAAAGCAGGAAGGCCAACCACAGGCCATCATTCCCCTGCGGCAACAACAGGTACCACGCCGGCAAGTACACCACCAGCAGGGAAAACAGCATGCTGTGCATCATGTAGGAGGTCATGGCGGTACCGATGAAAACCCCGTCCAGCAGATATGAGGTGACCGCTACCAGGGGCATGAGGGCCAGCCAGAGCAGGTGCTCCCGCAGCAGGTATCGCACCGGCTCGTGATCGGTAAAGAGCGGGAACAGGAGCTGATCTGCGGCAGCAAAAATAGCACTCAGGCCCACTGCGCTTAGCAGCGACCACTGCCAACAGGCTTTCACCGCAGCATAGAATTCTTGTAGCCTGCCCGCGCCGATGGCATGGCCCGACAGCGCTTCGGCAGCATAGGCAAAGCCATCCATGGCGTAGGCCGCCAGCAACAACAGATTCAGCATGATGGCATTGGCAGCGAGTTGATCTTCACCGAAGCGGGCACTCTGGGCGGTGAAGAAAGCAAAGCTGAACAGCAGGCACATTGTGCGTACGAACAGGTAACGATTGCTGGCCAGCAATTCACGGTATTGTCGCCATTCCCGCAGGCGCTTCAGCAACGCCCCGTCCGGCCGATACTTCAGGCTGTGAATGACAGCGTAGATGGCTACCGCGCCCCCCAGGTACTCCGCGCACAAGGTTGCGTAAGCGGCGCCGTCGCTCTTCCAGTCCAGGACAACGATGAACAGCAAGTCCAGAAGGACGTTGACGATATTGGTTATCACCACAATAACCATGGGCCAGCGGGTGTTTTGGCGGCCGATGAACCAGCCCACCACCGCATAGGTCACCAGGACCACGGGAGCACTGTAAATCCGGATATAGGTGTAGCTTTTGGCCAGTGGTGCGATGCTGGGCCCCGGGTCCATCAGGTACAGGCCCAGATCCAGCCAGTAGCGATGCAGCAGGATAACCAGCACTGCCAGCAGCAATGCCAGTACGGCCGACTGCAGCAGCACTTCCAGCTCCCGCTGGCGCAATCCCGCACCGGAGGCCTTGGCCACCAGACCGGTGGTACCCATGCGCAGGAAGCTGAATCCCCAGTACAGGAAGGACAGGATAGAGGCCCCGATCGCCACTGCGCCCAGATAACGGGTATTGTCCAGGTGGCCCAGGATAGCCGTATCTACCAGCCCCAGCAGGGGAATGGAGATATTTGAGAGTATTGCGGGCCAGGCAATATCCCATATCTTGCGCTGCAGTGGTCGACTATGTGGCATAGGTGCCGGACCTGCCCTGTGTCAAGTTAGCGAGTCTAAACTCGGTTATAATCAGGCACTTACCTTAGAAAACAAACCCTGCGCCCCTAGTGTTCTTTGCCGCATTTTCTAGTATAATCGCGCCGTTTTGTCGCACCCCGCGGCAATAGGTTATCCGGCGAACCAGGACAGTGCCCCGTAAAGGCGGACACAGTCAGTGTTAGGTAACTCGCGCCAGCGCGCAACAACACAATGAGAATCTACTAGACTTCCAAGGTATTGGCACACGCCAGGTGAGACGTTTACGCCTGAGTATTGTTTTCGGGCGGCGGGGGGAAAGTAAATGAAAAAAAATGGAGA
>JAPUKZ010000177.1 GCA_027295405.1 Gammaproteobacteria bacterium | reverse complement strand
CAGTGTTGGCCTATGTGGAAGATCGTCGCAAGATGGAGAAGCCGGGTGGCGGCAGAATTGATTCCATGACCATGCCCACCAATTCTGTCACCGTTTGGTCGGATGTCGGCCGTTGGGCCCGTAGTGCCGCTTCGCGACTGCGTTCCGAATTGGAAAAGGCCCGGAAGAATGCCCGCAAGGGGAGTTAAGAGGCCTCCAGCGGCCACAAGGCTGCGCCCAGAAGTCCCGACTGTTGATACCTAATGATGTTCACCGGAACTTCGCGCAGCTGCTCTTCCATGGCGCCCTTGCGAACAAAACGTTGCAGGAAATCGCTTTGTTCAAGGAAGTGAATGATGTGCGGCACAATACCGCCGGCCAGATAAACTCCACCGTAGGCCCCGGCGCTGACAGAAAAATCGCCGGCGGCTGAACCCAATAAAGCACAGAAGACCTCCAGAGCCTGGCGGCACAGTGGGTCTGTGCCGGTCACTGCGTTGGCACTGATTTGCGCAGCAGTCAATGCAGGTGCCGGTTCGCCGCGGAGGGTCGCCAGCGCTTGGTAAAGCCTTTCCAGACCGGGACCGGACACCAGCAACTCCGCATAGACTTCTCCCCACGCGGGTCGCAGCAATTTGAATATTTCCAGTTCAAGCTCTGTCGCTGGGCTGAGACCGGCGTGGCCGGGCTCACAGGGAATCACCTGAGAGCCAGCGCTAAGCCTGGCGCCGCCTAGCCCGGTACCGGGGCCGATGGCGAGAAGGTCGCCCGGGTTGACCTCAAATTCAGGCGTCAGCGCATGCAATTGCTGAAACTGCAGGCGGGGCAATGACAGCGCCACCGCGGCAAAGTCGTTAACCAGCTGGAAACGGCGAAATCCGAAACTGGCCTGCAATTCCCGCCGGGAGAAACTCCAGGCACTGTTGGTCATCTGTATGTGGTCACCGGGTTGCACCGCGGCCACCGCGAAGCAGGCACTGTCTGGCGGATCGATTGCCAGCGCCGCCAGATACGCACTGATCGCGTCTGTAAACTCCGGGAAATCGCGACAGTCCAGGGACTGTAGTTCGCGGAGCTCGGTGCTTCGCTCATCGACCAGGGCGAAGCGAACATGGGTGCCGCCCACATCGGCGACCAGGCGCGTTGACATTGATTTCCCCCAGTCAGTTTGTGGTGCTGCCGCCGGCTCATAAAGCTCCCCTGGGTACCAGGGCCCATCATCCTGCTGCCGGTGTTTGGGGCGATCTGGTTCTACCATCGGGCCCGCGGTGGACATGTGGCTGAGGCCATCGGTAGCGACCCGGTCTAGTCAGTGAGCCTGTCGCTACCTGCGCGCTTGTGCATCAATCCGGCTGCATTGCAGCTAACACGGTATTGAGAGTGACGCTGGGGCGCATGACCTTTTTAACCGTATCGCGCTTGGCGTGATAGTAACCGTTCAGTTCTGCCGGACGTCCCTGTACGGCTGCGAGCTCAGCGATGATTCTGTCCTCCTTGTCAGCCAGTGATTTGGCCAAGGGGGCAAACTGTGCCGCCAGTTCAGCGTCGTCGGATTGGCTTGCGATGGCTTGTGCCCAGTACATGCCCAAATAAAAATGGCTGCCACGGCTGTCCAGTTCACCCGTCTTGCGGGAGGGAGACTTGTTATTTTTGAGCAGCTTCCCTGTAGCCTGGTCCAGGGTTTTTGCCAGGATAGTGGCGCGCGCGTTATTGTGCTTGAGGCCCAGATCTTCCAGAGACACGGCCAATGCCAGAAATTCCCCGAGCGAATCCCAGCGCAAGTGATTCTCCTCCTCAAGCTGCTGGACGTGCTTGGGTGCAGAACCGCCGGCGCCGGTTTCGTACATGCCGCCGCCTGCCAGCAACGGTACGATAGACAACATTTTGGCGGAGGTACCTAATTCCAGGATGGGGAACAGGTCCGTCAGGTAATCCCGCAGAACATTGCCGGTCACCGAGATGGTGTCTTTGCCCCGGATCGCACGCTCCATGGACAGGCGGATCGCCTCGCTGTAGGACATCATGCGAATGTCCAGGCCGTTGGTGTCGTGAAGTTGCAGGTAACTTTCAACTTTTCTCGTGAGCTGCAGGTCATGTGCGCGCTCGGGGTCCAGCCAAAATACAGCCGGTGTTCCGGATTGACGTGAACGGGTTACGGCCAGCTTGACCCAGTCCCGCACCGGGGCGTCCTTGGTTTGGCAAGCGCGCCAGATGTCGCCTTTTTCCACCTCGTGTTGAGTCAGAATGTTGCCTTCGGAATCGACGATGCGCATGGTTCCTGCTGCGTTCATTTCAAAGGTTTTGTCGTGTGAACCGTACTCCTCGGCTTTTTTCGCCATCAGGCCAACGTTCGGCACCGTGCCCATTGTGGTCGGGTCAAAAGCGCCGTTGGTCTTACAGAAGTTGATTACCTCCTGGTAGATACGGGCGTAGGTACTTTCAGGCATGACGGCCTTGGTATCTTTCAGCTTGCCATCCGGCCCCCACATCTGGCCGGAGCTGCGTATCATAGCGGGCATGGAGGCGTCGACGATGACGTCGCTGGGTACGTGCAGGTTGGAAATGCCTTTCACTGAATCCACCATGGCCAGTTCCGGGCGGGTGGCATAGCAGGCCTGAATATCTGCCTCTATCTCCTCACGCTGGGAGCGGGGCAGGCTGGCGATATTGTCATAGACACTGCCCAGGCCGTTGTTGGGGTTGACACCCAGTTCTTCGAAGAGCTCCCCATGCTTCGCAAACAGGTCCTTGTAAAACACGGTGACGGCGTGACCAAAGACGATGGGGTGAGACACCTTCATCATGGTGGCCTTCACATGTAGCGACCACATAACGCCGGTTTTCTTGGCATCTTCCAGGCTGTTTTCAAAGAACTCAGCGAGTGCAGCGCCGCTCATGAACATGCCGTCAATTATTTCGCCTGCCTCCAGGTGCAGCTCTTTTTTCACTGTTACATCGCCGCCCTCGCGTGACACGAATTCAATGCGTACATCAGTTTCCTTGTCAACGGTTGCGGACTGTTCGCTGGAGAAGAAATCACCACCGTGCATATAGTCCGCGTGGGTGCGAGAAGCTTTACTCCACTCGCCCATTGAATGTGGGAACTTGCGGGCAAAGTCTTTGACCGCGGCTGGCGCGCGCCGGTCAGAGTTCCCCTCGCGCAGCACCGGATTGACCGCACTGCCGAGTAGTTTGGAGTAGCGAGCGCTGATCGCTTGCTCGGCCTCGGATTGAGGTGCATCGGTGAAATCGGGAATAGCGTAGCCCTGTGCCTGAAGTTCGGTGATGCAGGCCTTCAGCTGCGGAATAGAGGCGCTGATGTTGGGCAGCTTGATGATGTTTGCGTTGGGATCCTGGGTCAACTCTTCCAGAAATGCGAGACCATCAACCACTTTCTGGTCGTCTGTCAGCCGATCGGGAAAGCCAGCGAGTATGCGTCCTGCAAGGGAAACATCGCTGATTTTGACCTCTATGCATGCGGCCCGCGAAAACACTCTCACGATTGGCAGTAATGAGCAGGTCGACAGAGAAGGCGCTTAGACAGTGAGGGTGTATTAA
>JAPUKZ010000176.1 GCA_027295405.1 Gammaproteobacteria bacterium | reverse complement strand
ATAGGGTACCTCTACTGACCCTTAATCTTTACTTACGTTTCGTCAAGCCGCCACCGATTACCAGTCCGTTTCTTGTTTTTCCGAAACGCTTTTTCAATACGCGATGCATAATGGACAACCCAGCGCTGGATCGAACGGTGGTCTACCGCGTAGCCTCGCTCCTGCATGAGTTCTTCCAGGTCGCGATAGCTGAGTGAATAAGCGACGTACCACCGCATGCATTGTAATATGATGCTTAGCTGGTGCTGGCGGCCTTTGAAACTGATCATACTCTATCCAATAGTTGTGATTCCGGATACGTGAGTATAGATCGGGACGCCGAGCCGGTCAGTTTCGCGACAAAACCGAGAATGTCGCATGAATGCCCATTGGCCGGGCAGTACATGAGATAAGCCGGAAGCGGCGTTCAGTGAGAATAATGAATAACGAACCACCCCACATCGAACAATTACCCGCCACCGATTCCTACCATCTACCGGACCCGGACATTCCCGGACGAAATCTACTTCGGCTGAAAATATTCGCCCTGACCTTCCTCGCGATTGCCGCTGTGGGCCTGATCTACACCTTCGTCCAGCCGGTAGTCTACCGGAGCCAGGCCACCCTGCTGGGCGCCGGCCAATCTGCCATCGGCAGGGAAGCCGCCGTGAAAAATGCACAGCACATAGCTCGTCAGCACCATGTACTGTTTAGCGACGAGTTGATGGCAAGCACCCGGGCACGACTGGCGGCCGCAGGCTACAGCAGTCTGGCAGTCGGCGAACTCAGGCGCCGGCTCAACGCTGAAGCGGTGGAGGGCACCAACATGGTGGTAATTATTGCCGAGGGTAGCGATGCCAGGTTATTACCGCACATCATCAATACCTGGATAGATGTTTATCTGGAAGCTCAGACAGCCAATGCTGAAGCAAACAAGGAGCAAACCGAACAGCCTATTCCGGAAGGGCTTGCTCGATTGGTCGTCAAACTGGAGCAAGCCCGCGTCGATCTGGAGGAATTTCGCAAAACCTACGAAATTACCTCGACTGATTGGGATGAAAAGGAAGTGAGCGCCAAACTGGACGAGTTGAAGAGATCCTTCAAATCCGCCACGCAACAGGAAGAAAAAGCAAAATCAGCGCTTTCGGATGTGCAGAAAGACATCGCCCGCGGAAAAACGGTCATACCAAGAGACGAGCAGCGGAAGATTACAAAGCTGGAGCGAATATTGGAAAATCTCGAAACCAAGCTGGCTGATCTGGACCAGCGCTACACCCGCGAATTCCTGGCCCTGCAACCCAAGCTGAGAGTGTTACCAGAGCAGATCGAGGCACTTAAAGTCGAGATAGAACGCCTCAAGATCGAAGGCAACCAGAATGTACTGGATGAATACGGGGAGGAATACAGGGAAGCACGCCAATCCGTCTCGCAGTTTCAACGGCAAATTGACGAGCACAAGCAACGGAGCGAGTATTTCACCTCTATTGGCGCGGAACACAGCGCCCGCATCAAAGCACTGGAAAATCTGGAAGCGCTCAACCTGGAGGCCAGGGCCCGCTTGACCCAGGTCGGATCCTTGCGAGTTGACGAATACCCGCAGCTTAGCCTCATTGATCGCGCTACTGTTTCTGACACCCCCATCAGCACCGACACCAGCCGCAACGCGATAATCGCGCTGTCCTCCGCGCTGGCGGCAGCCGTATTCGCAGTCTGGCTGTATGGGTTTCTGAACCCGGCCCACGCCCTCAACCCGGCGCAGTTGCTGGCCGGTGGGGAGACGGGAGATTCCGAGGTGGAAGAGCCGCCCCAACTCACACCGGGTTTTCAGTCCCCCGGCAACGAGCCGCCTCCTGCAGATCAAGGCAAGGTATGAGATGCGCCGGTAGCGGCGCTCAGTGACAAGCATGGTCAACTACCCACCCAATATCGAGCAACTAAGCCCAGCCGAACCCTACTTGCCGGCAGAGAGCCAAACTCCCTGGCAAAAATCGTTGCGGGTCCGAATATTCGCCGTCACCTTCATCGCAGTTGCGGCCGTCGGCCTGGGCTATACCTTTGCCCAGCGTTCAATCTACCAGAGCCAGGCGACCCTGCTGACCTCTGCGCGAACAGCCATTGACAGTGGCAGTGCCGCGGCCGATCCGCAACATGTGGCCATACAGCGCCAGATCCTGCTGGGCAAGGAGCTGATCGCGATAATCCGGGCGCGACTGGAGGCCGAAGGTTATGACGGCCTGGATGCCGCGGACATCAAGCACCAGCTCAGCGTGCAAGCCGTGGCGGACACCAACCTGGTGGCGATGACCGCCCAGGGTACCGACGCCGAGCTACTGCCGCGCATCCTCAATACCTGGATCGATGTTTACCTGGAAGCACGGGCGGCCGATATAGAACAGATTTCGGGCCACACCGTGCGGCTTATCCATGACGAGTTGGAGCAGCTGGCGCTGAAGCTGGAGCAGACGCGTGTCGACCTGGCTGCGTTCAGGGATTCTCACGAGATCATCTCTGAGGAGCGCAATGAGAATGAAGTGCTGGCCAGGCTGGTAGGCCTGCAACGTTCCCTCAACTCTGTGCTGGAGGAGGAAGTCAAAGTCAGATCAACGCTGGAATCTCTCAGCGAAGCCGCCGCCCGCGGAGACACGGTAATTCCAAGGGGCGATCAGCGCACGCTGATTCAGCAGGAGGCGGAACTGGACAGACTCGAAACACAACAGGCTGATCTGGACGAGCGCTACACCCGCGAGTATTTGGAACTGCAACCCTCGCTGAGGGTAATACCCGAGCGGATCGAGGCACTGACGGCGGAGATAGAGAGTATCAGGAGGGTGGGCAACCAGAAAGTGTTGGAAGAAGCCCAGCGGGAACACGCTGCGGCGCGCAAAGCCGTGAGCAATATTCGACTGCAGCTTGACGAGCACAAGCAACAGGCCAGGGAGTTTGCCTCCATATTTGCCGAACACAGAGCTCGCGTCAGTGACCTGGAAAACCTGGAAGAAATTAGCCGCGAAACCCAGGCGCGACTGACACAGATCGAAACCCGGCAAGTGGGGAAATACCCGCAGGTAACCATCATCGCTCGCGCTACGGTTTCCGACACCCCGATCGGTCCCGACTACCGCCGCAACATCATCATTTCTCTGGCTTCCGCCCTGGTGACGTCGGTATTCGCGGTGTGGCTGGTCGGTTTCCTCAACCCGGCCCTCGCCCCCAGCCCCGGCATGTCCACTGCCACTGTGTATCTACAGCAGGGCAAAACCGCTGAAGCGCTACCAGCACCGGATGATGCCCGAACTAAGAATGAAGCTCAGCTGGTGTTGGGTTTGGATCCGGACGAGCAGCAGCAAAGCCCTGGCCATCAGGATGATGGGACGGGACGGAGCTGACTGCAGCACAAGAAGCCCAGTGGCTCGGCGAATCACCAACCACAAACTTTCCGTGAAACCGTCTCAATGACTGCCGGGTCAAGGGGAAAGAAGGCTGCCAGGGGATCGTGCGCTACCGTGCCGACAATGTCAGGCAATGCAGATTCAGGAATACTGTGGCGAGAGAAATCCTGGGGGTGTCCCATTTTTTCCATCAAGGTCCGAATCGTTGCTGCCGCCTCGAGCACCGCCGCTTTCGGATCTGTCTCCTGAATACCAAATACGTCTCTAAACCTGTCAGAGACCGGCATATAAA